>JAWQFQ010000200.1:11644-17993 GCA_035967975.1 Scytonema sp. PMC 1070.18 | reverse complement strand
TGTTAGTTGTTAGTTGTTAGTTGTTAGTTGTTAGTTGTTAGTTGTTAGTTGTTTTGTTAACCACTATCTACCAACCACTATCCACTAACTACTATCTACTAACTATTTACGATTCACGACCACCACGTCCGCGTTTGGAAGATTTGCGGCGACGACGTACAATCAACTTGCTGCTGGGTTTTTTGCGCTTGCGAGTCTTCATACCTAAAGCTGGTTTACCCCAAGGAGTTACAGGTCCGGATCTACCAATAGGTGCTCTACCTTCACCACCACCGTGTGGGTGGTCTACTGGGTTCATCACACTACCTCTGACTTGAGGACGGCGACCTTTCCAGCGCGTTCTACCTGCTTTCCCTGCGCTGAGGTTTCTAGCATCAAGGTTTCCCACCTGTCCAATGGTGGCGTAACACTCGCGACGCACCATGCGGACTTCAGTGGAAGGTAACTTAAGACTTACATAATCCCCTTCTTTTGCTACAACTTGAGCGGTAGCACCAGCAGCACGGACGATTTGACCGCCTTGACCTGGCTTGAGCTCCACATTGTGGACACTGGTACCTAAGGGAATGTTGGACAATGGTAAAGCATTCCCATTTTCTATGGGAGCATCAGGTCCTGCAATAATTTTCGTTCCTACCTTCACTCCATGAGGTTGAAGGATGTAACGCTTCTCGCCGTCTTCATATTGTATGAGAGCAATTCGTGCATTGCGGTTGGGGTCGTATTCAATGGCTATGACTTCACCGGGAATACTGCGTTTATCACGTTTAAAGTCAATAATTCGGTAAAGACGCTTGTGTCCACCACCTCTGTGACGAACGGTAATACGCCCTTGATTGTTTCGACCCTTTGGACGATGCAGCGATACCGTTAATGATTTTTCCGGTTCGGTTTTGGTGATTTCTGAGAAGTCAGAAATCGTAGCTTGGCGAGTACTGGGGGTATAGGGGCGAAAAGAACGAGTACCCATAGTTTAAGATGTGTTAGTTATTAGGTGTTAGGTGTTAGGTGTTAGTTGTTAGTTGTTAGTTGTTAGGTGTTAGTTGTAATTACTACTAACTACTAACCACTAACCACTAACTACTAACCAATTACAATTCGGGGAATAGAACCTGTCTAATTTTCTCTACATCAGAGGCAGCTATTGTAACCACGGCTCGCTTATATTGAGATTTGAAACCAATAAACCTGCCAACACGCTTCTTCCTGCGTGGTGGTAAGGAGGTATTTACTTGTAAGACCTTTACGTCAAATAAATCTTCAACAGCCGCCTTAATTTGGGGTTTCGTTGCTTTTGGAGTCACTTCAAAAGTGTATTTATTTTGCTCCATCATAATCGTCGCCTTTTCAGTCAAAATAGGGCGACGGACAAGGTCGGGAAGGTTGCGGGGGTCAAACTTAGTCACTGTAGACCTCCTGTATTTTTTCTAATGCGGATGCTGTGAGAACTATTTTGTCAGCGTGGAGCAAGTCATAAACGTTAAGATGGTCAGCTGCGATGACTTTGAGATTGGCTACGTTGCGGGCTGACAGTATAACGTTTTTCGATTTCTCCGACAAAATTAACAGAGTTTTTTTATCTGGTGCTGAACCCCAACGGGCGATCGCTCCCACTAACTCTTTTGTCTTAGGGCGCTGCATCTGTTCGCTAAATTCTTCCACCACAATTAAATCGTCCACGCGGCTCGCAAATGCTGTTCGCAGCGCCAGACGACGCTCTTTGCGGTTCAACTTGGTTGAATAATCTCTGGGCTTTGGTCCAAAGATGACACCACCACCACGCCACAATGGGGAACGAATCGATCCAGCACGAGCTCGACCGGTTCCTTTTTGTCGCCAAGGTTTGCGTCCACCACCCCTGACTTCAGAACGGGTTTTTGTACTGGCTGTTCCTTGGCGGGCTATATTCATTTGTCTCACCAAGGCTCGATGCACGACGTGAGACGCCGTTGTTTCCTTGGCTACTTTCAAGTCGAACGATTTCTGTCCGACTTGTTCTCCTTGCCAATTTTTGACTACACACTCAAACATCTGATTGTCCTTTGTCCTTTGTCTTTTGTCCAGTGTCCAGTGTCTTTTATCCTTTGTATGATTGTTCTTAGTCGGAAATTTTGACTAATAACAATTGATTGATGACGAATGACTCAAGACTTATGACTTTTTCCCAACCAATTTTGCTGGAACGATGTTGACCAGAGCTCCGGGTTTACCAGGAATGGCTCCCTTGATGAGCAACAAATTCCGTTCTGAATCGACTCTGACTATTGTCAATTTCCGAGTTGTGACGCGTTCACCACCCAAGCGCCCAGCCATCCGTTTACCGGGATAAACACGACCGGGTGTTGTACCAGCACCGATTGAACCTGGTTCTCTGTGGTTTTTAGAACCGTGCGACATTGGTCCTCGACCAAAGTTGTGACGCTTCTGGTTACCAGCAAAACCGCGACCTATACTTGTACCGATTACATCTACAACTTGACCTGCATTAAAAATATCTGCTTTAATCTCTTGTCCTAAAGCGTAATCACTGGCGTTATCTATGCGATACTCCCGCAAGTGACGTAATGGTGGGGCTGATGATTTAGCAAGATGTCCCAGCTTGGGTTTGTTGAGCAACTTTGGTCTAACTTCGCCATACCCTACTTGGATGGCGGAGTAACCGTCGGTCTGCTTTGTTTTAACTTGGGTTACGGTGCATGGTCCCGCTTTAACGACGGTCACTGGAACAGCTGCGCCAGCTTCGTCAAAGATTTGGGTCATGCCCAGTTTGGTGCCGAGAATACCTACAGACACAGTTACTGGCTCTCCTTTTTACTTTTTCATATGAGGATCGGATTCTTTTAGACAAACTTGCGAACGCCTTTCAAGGCAAGTTCCAATTCCTGGTCTGACCTCTGAAGTCGTACCGATTAGGTAATTTCGGTTCCAACTTCTTTGGGTCTCCACAAGTGTCCTTACCACTTGGTGAATCCGCTGACTTTGACTTAGTCATCACAAACAGGCAAAACTGCTTCCAATCAGGAAGAATTTAGTTCCGGATTTTGATGCAAGGCTTTATAGCTTTGCTTTTCGTGCAGCAACGCCTTCAAATCAAGCGTTTGCCCTGGCACTTTCTTCGTTGCAGTAGGACTTAGGCAGCAAGCCACCTAGTATCCGTCAACTGAGAATCATTCCTCAGTTTTTACTTTAACGTTCGCCTTTACCTTTGAAGGTTTTTAGCTTGTCCAGAGGATAAGGAGTGAGCAATTGCATATCATGGGATGTACATTGGTTTCTTTAACCAATTACTCCTATATGCACCTCTTTCAGTTTGCTTAGCTCTAATAGACCCATACTAGTTTATCCGATTTGGGATTTAATGACAACTTCTACTGCTAGAAACAGCTTAATCATGGGAGCGGTGGTCTATCGCATCAATTTTGAGGGGCTGCGTTCTTCAGAAACTGGGTTTTTTCAAGAAACCTGATTTCTTAGTACCCGTCGAAATCAATGTGGTGAACCACTAGAGCAGCAAACTCAGTTTGATTGATTGTCACGATCTAAAAGTATAGCGTATCAATTTATTTTTGTCTAGAAAATTTTTAAAGTTTTTTAACGCGTGAATAATAACTGATAGCTTATGACTATTGGGTAAATAATAGAGATATCGAAGTGGGATAGGATAAAGAATAATCTATGGCTCTAATTACCACTGGCAACGGTTTAATTCGCGATTTAGAGAAACATGGCGCTCTTGGCGTGTATGTCCCTATTGAAGGAGGGTTTGAAGGTCGGTACAGACGCCGACTACGTGCGGCTGGATATACCACTCTCAATATGTCCGCAAAGGGGCTAGGAGATGTGGCGGCTTATCTGACAAGAGTTCATGGTGTTAGACCTCCTCATCTTGGTAAAAAAAGTACTAGTAGTGGTGCGGCTGTGGGTTACGTTTACTATTTGCCACCAATTCTAAGTTACCAAATCGAACAACTACCACCAAATTCTAAAGGTTTAGTGTTGTGGGTGATTGAGGGGAGCGTTCTCTCTGACCAAGAGGTGGAATTTTTCTCAGCTTTACCTAACTTGGAACCACGGGTGAGAGTGATTATTGAAAGGGGTGGCGATCGCTACTTCCGTTGGACACCTTTACAAAAGACTTTGTTAGCTAGCTAATTAAGTTAGGGAGGGAGTGAGGGAGTGAGGGAGTGAGGGAGTGAGGGAGGGAGGGAGAATTATTCACCTACACCCCTACACCCCTACACCCCACACCCTCATTCAATCCTGTTGATGAGAAAAAATGTAAGCGCCCCAGAAGGAAAGAGCGATCGCCATTACCAATAAAATCGGTATGCTATACCAAGGAAACTGAGACAAGGGTAAATATGCTGCGCCTCTCAATCCAATGCTGGTGTAAGTTAGGGGTAACAGGTAAACGACAACTCTGAGGGCTATTGGTAATGTATTTGGATCGAAAAATGTTCCTCCCAAGAAAGACATGGGGATAATAATAAAGTTGTTGTAAAGCCCGACTGCTTCAAGGGATTTTACCGTTAACCCGACAATGACTCCCAACCCAGCGAAAACAGAACAACTCAGCACCAATATTAGTAGAAATAACGGGTGGAGAAAACGCAAGTTCCCAGTCAACGCTATTGCTACCAATAGTACACCGAGGGAAGTCATCAATCCTCGTGTCACTCCCGCTAACATTTTACCCATATGTAGTGCTAGAGGATGTACGGGAACAAGCAGTAATTCTTCAAAACTCTTACTAAAAAGTCTGTCTCCGCAAATAGAGAAGGTTGTTCCTACAAAACTAACCGTCATTGATGATAGCGCCACCATCCCTGGTAAAATAAATTCCAGATAATTATCATAATCACCGCTAATTCCTACTCCTGGTTTGATTGAGTTACCCAAACCAAAACCAAAAGCCAAAATGTATATCAGTGGAGAAATTAAACCAGATGATGCAATTTGCACAATTCTAGCACGTAGTTCCAACCAGTCTCCCCAAAAAACTGTTAGACTGTCGGCTAAGAGGGTTTGCAAATATGAGATTTTAAAACTTCTGTTTGAGAACAGCGATCGTTGAGATGCCACTTTACTTATGAAATGTAAGATTTTCTTAATTCTTAGTTTACATTTCTTGATACTCAACTATCAAAGGTTATAAAAGGTATGTGTTAATTACTGACTTACTGATTTCGCCATTCCCTAGGAACATTGGAAATAACTTGGCATACTTAAACAGGGTACCATTAAAGTGACCTCTTATTGTCCCAAATAATATATATCGAAATCGATTAAATCATATGAGACGTAAATCTACTGGTAGAACAGTTACTCCTCCAAGACCTACTCCTTCCAAACCTTCTATTTTTCAATCTCCCTTGTTTAATGTCACCACCACAGCAATTTTGGCGGGGGTGTTTATTTTAGGAATTGGTATTGGTATTGCTTTTAGCTCTACAGCTACGTTTACCCCAACCAACGTAGCGACCCGTGAATTTATTGATACCAAAGCGCCCAATCCTGAAATATGCGTGCAGTTTGGAGCCAGTGCTATGGTAATGGATACAAGAATGTTTGTCACTCTCAACCCTTTTAAGGTTTACGTGGCTCAACCCACTATGCGCCCAGGGTGTGTTTTGCGATCCAGTAACATGACAATATTAGAGCAGAAAAAGCTGGTGACATCAGAACAGGTTAGGGAATGTAAGAATCGCTTGAACCATTTTGGCTATGTAGGCGACTTGAACGGTGATAAACCGGACATTAGCTGTACCTACGAGAATAATGATGCGAAAAACTTTTTCATTAACCAACCAGGAGCAACCGCCCCAGCACTGGAAACAGAAAGGTTTTAAATTATGAATTATGAATTATGAATTATGAAAAGAAAAATTTTTCTTTTTATGATTTTAGTGTTCATATAAACACAAGTTTGTAGTAAGGGCTTTAGCCCCTAAAACTGCTAAAGCACTTGCTACAATCTGAAATTTTTCCATTCATTCCTCCAGCCTTGATTAACGGTAAGGAATGGGTTGACCGAAGTTAATGACTCCAGAATCTGAAGAACTGGGTGGATAGTTGGGAATGGTTGGAACTGGAAAATTTGTCCTTCCCGGAGAAGGGACGTTGTTGTTATAGTTACCAGATGGACTGGGGAAATTGGCTGGTGGAAGTGTAGAAGTGGGTGGAGAAGGATTGTTGGGATTTATGGGGGGTACTTGGATAAAGGGGGCTTGTTGAGAATGATTTGTAGTTGGAGGTAGTGTTTGAAATTGAGGACTGGTATCGAAATTAGATCCAGGTGGAGTATTGTAGGTATTTGGCACTAAATTTCCTGATGGCTGTGAGGGATAAA
>JAWQFQ010000200.1:0-11544 GCA_035967975.1 Scytonema sp. PMC 1070.18 | reverse complement strand
CACCTGGTGGTAAGTAACCTGACGGTTGTGGGGAGTATGTGTCTGTTTGTAAATTTCCCGATGGCTGTGGGGGATAAACACCTGGTGGTAAGTAACCTGACGGTTGTGGGGAGTATGTGTCTGTTTGTAAATTCTCCGGTGGCTGTGGGGGATAAACATCTGGTGGTAAGTAACCTGACGGTTGTGGGGAGTAGTCTGTTTGTAAATTCTCCGGTGGCTGTGGGGGATAAACACCTGGTGGTAAATCGTTAGGTAATGGTGGAGTGATATTTGTTGGTGGAAAGTTTCCAGAAGGAGGAAGTAAATTTCCTGTTGGTGAATAAGTGCGATCGCTAGCAATGGAAGGGCGTAATACCCAACGGGTCGGATTTTGCCTAGAAATTGGTTCCAATTGCATCTGGGTTCGATCTAAAGCGGTTCCTGGTGCTAAATCCAAGACAATTCGCGTAACATCTGCGTTGAATTGGGAAACACGAATGCTTTGGACTGCTCCGGAGTAATTCTGTTGTGTGGGAACGTAGCCTAACTTAGTACCAGGTATGTCTACAACAATACGAGATGGTTGGGCGAGGAAAAAGTATTGCGGCTGTGTAGCTGATGAAAGAACAATTTCTAGTTGTAATGCTTCTGGGTTAAAGCGCCAATCTTCTAGTCTTGTAGCTGGTGTTGCGTAAATATTATTATCAGTTTCAAGCGCGTAGACTCTTAGTGGCTTGCTAAATAGCATCGCTGTATACAAGCCAAATAAGCTCACTCCAAAAATATATTTGCAAAAACGGAAAAATTGCTCAGTTCCTTGCCAATTCATACTCCTCACCACTCCTTACTTGTATTTAAGCATCTAGGATAGCAGTGCGTTAAGGTCTAACCTCAATCACGCACCCGACAACTATAATTATCAGCTTGATAACTTTTGCCCACCTGCAATAACATCAATAAGTCATCACCTATTCCTAGTGACTATATTAATGCTGCGATTGTTCATCCGCTTCCAATAGTTGTCGATTATGGGACTTCCAAATAAAAAAAGTCTTCAAAAATTTCTTGTGGTACGGGCGTCCTCGCCCGTGAACGAGCCGAGGCGATCTATCAAAACTCTTGCGATGGACCACTAGTGAGTATATTCCCATTTGGATTTGTATCTTCGCTAAGTTAAGATGTTTACGATGAATAATCTTAACTTGCTTAAAAGCAATGGCAATATTGTGACTTTTGACTTTTGACTTCCGTGAAGGGGCTGACCCTGATTTGATTGATTGGGCTGATACACTACCTAATTGCGGAAAATAATAAGTGGGTCTATTCTCTCTAACCTATGGAACTAACAAACAAATCCGAGTACGCACTTCTATCTCTGTTAGCTTTGGCAAAGAGTTATTCTAGCGGTGAGTCTTTGCAGATTCGAGAGATAGCAGCACAACAAAATATACCAAATCGCTACTTAGAGGAACTCTTAGCTACACTAAGGCGTGGAGGCTTGATTAAGAGTATACGTGGGGTGAAAGGTGGTTATGTTTTAGCACGAGAACCCCAAAAAATTACGGTGTTAGACGCTTTACGTTGTATAGAAGGGTTGGGTATGAGTGAACCCACAAAATCTTCTATTCCTAAAACAGTAGAAACTGATGTTATTGATGAAGTATGGGAGGAAGTTTGCCAAGAAGCTTTTGCAGTTTTAGAAAAGTATACACTTCAAGACCTTTGCGATCGCCGAATGACTCGACAACAAATGGAGCTTATGTACTATATTTAACGACTTAGCCAATTGTCATTAGACATCTCCAGAAATTAAAGATGCATTCCCCGAAAGTCTTGGTAGGGGCGCTCCTGCCGTTCGCCCTTACATCTTTTTTGGAAATGTCTAAATGATTGGACTTTGGACAAAAATGACCAACGACTCATCATTTAGCTTAAAGTTTTTGGTAGTTGACGTAGGAGTATGGCTACACTGGTTGCCATATATAAAGATAAAGCCAGCCACAAAGCATGGTTACTGTGAATATACCAAGCTATGAAAGCCACAGGTAAAAATCCTACAATCATAGATGTGATGGCGGAATTACGCAGGGTTGAACCTTCTGTTAAACCAATAAAGTATCCTTCTAACATGAAAGCAATGGCTGCAAATCCGAGGACGGGTAGTAACCAACTTGTGTAGCTATCAATACAATTGGTGACTTCGGCGTGATTAGTTAACAATCCAAATAAAGTCTTGGGAAAGAGGATAGAGGCGATCGCGAAGGGAAGTGCAAACGACAGGCTAGTAAGCGTAGCTACCGTGATAAGGTATAGTAACTTTTTTGACTCACCTTTACCTTTTAAGTGACCTGTTAGGCTTTGGGTAGCGTGTCCTACTCCTTGAATGACGAAGAAGCTCAAGGTGACTATTTGTAGTAGCAAACCATTTTCAGCTAAGATGGTTGTCCCCATTGCCGAACTGAGGTTAGTAAAAACGGCTAAGGCAGAAATTAACACTAAATACCTGACGAGTATATTTCCATTTAAGGCAAAGGCGGCTTTGAGAGCTTGCCCATCGAAAACCTTGTGAAGCGCAACAGGTAAACCCTGCCATGTTATTTTACAACAAACGAACATCAGACCCACAAGTAAAGCGAGATACTGACTAATAGCCGTTGCTAATCCAGCCCCAGAGCTCTCCCAACCCCATTTGATAATCATGAGGTAGTCTAGCACAACATTAGCACCATTACCAATCAAGGACATCAGCAACACAAAACCATTCAATTCCTGTCCAAAAAACCAACCGATGAGAACGTAGTTGAGTAAGACAGCGGGTGCGCCCCAAATTCGAGCATTAAAATAAGCAACACCTGCATCTTTCACCTCTGGAGTAGCACTCAAGACAGCAAATCCTAATTCTCGTAAGGGATATTGGAAAATCAAAATCAGTGCGGCTATCCCTAACGCGATGAAACCATTTCTCAGTCCTACCAGGAGTATATCTTTTGTGTCATCTCGTCCAACGGCTTGTGCGGTCATACTGTTAGTAGACGAACGTATAAATTTCAAGACGCGGTAGAGGTAGTCAAACAAAATTGTTGCTAGAACGACTCCAGCTAAGTAACGAATGTCTGCTAAATGTCCCAAAAATGCTATGTCTACTAAGCCCGCTAGCGGTACCATGATACCAGAGAGAATATTGATGATCGCTAAACGGGAAAAGCGATTGAGGAGGTCGTGGTTTGCATCATGTTTGCTAGTTAAGTTACTTAAAATCATAAATATTTCAGTTCAAGCCGTTTATATGACTTACTCATGTTTTGGCTATTTAAGTAACAACATCTCAGGGTAGAACTGCTACACAAAACACGTTGCGCGAAACGCAGTCTGCTCTAAGTTGCTATTACTAAATACAATTTGCCTTAAATTCTATCCACGAGACTGTTCAGCTAGAACTTGTTTTCTTGAGGGACTTCCAAGAAATCAATTCTCTTGGAATGTGGAGCAGGTGTCCTCGCCTGCTTTCCAAGTATTGGTGGGCGGGTCTGTACAATAGTTTTGTTATACTTTGCACGGGAATAAACTGAGCATTTGATGTGGGTTGAAAGCTGACCGCTCAAAGTATATTTGAAAGTTGCTTATTGAGGAGTATTGACGGGCGGGACGCCCGTACCACAAGAGATATAGTCTGACTTTTTACCCTTGGGAAACTAATTTGTAACTTACCATTAACAAAAGGGTATAGATAGTAAACCGCAATGGACGTTGAGGAGCCAATTGACACAACCTTGCACCAAGGAGTATGCCAGGAACAGATCCTAGCCATATTGGTAATACCAAACTCCAATCTACAGTTCCAAGGGTAAGGTGTCCGAGAGCAGTAAAAAATAATAAGATTGCGGCTTGGGAAATGTCTGTACCCACTAATTTACGAGTATCTAGCTGGAAAAATGCAATCAATACTAAAGCAAACATTGAACCGGAGGAGACACTCGTCAAACCAACTAGACAGCCTAAAACAGCTCCTATAGCGATCGCCATGACACGACCGGGTTTAGTCTCTAAATCTATTTTAGGAAGTTCGGGAAGTTTCAACTTGGGGAAAAATGTTAATAACAGCAGTTGTGTCAGTGCTAGAGAAGCAACAACAAGAATCATTATTCCGACTAAATCCAGTAGGGTGCGATCAAGGTTATTTTCCCCAGTGTGTTTAATCAGGTGTAATATCCCTACTCCAAACAAAGATCCTGGGACACTCCCCAATGTTAACCATTTAACGACTTGTACGTCGATAGTCCTCTGTTGCCAATGCTTAAAGCCGCCTACAAACTTCATTAACGTCGCAGCTACGACATCAGAACTCACTGCTACCGCAGGCGGAACTTGAAAGACAAAAATCAGCATTGGCGTAATTAAAGCGGCTCCGCCGATTCCTGTTAAACCGACAACCACACCAACTATGAAGCTAAACAGAGGAAGTAATGAATCATGCATACTACTAAAGTGTGATTGTACTTGAGCTTCTCACTCATGATTAGCCCAATCAATTCTAGCCTCTTATGAAAAATTATGACAAAAGTCGATAGACTTACCGTATATTAGCTCAACTATCGAATCAGCTTCTAGCTTCACGGATACACTCTCAATACTGCTCGGTTAAGGATACTTGAGGTGCTAGAAACCCGGTATCTTGGAGATACCGGGTTTCTGGTGGGTTTATTGGAATCTGAACTATCTTTAAACCGATCATAGTTGTGATGCATATGCTAAAGCGCAACTACGAACTGCAACGTTACTAATTATACTTTTTTGTACTTAGTCCTCATCTTCCACCTAAAGGATAACGATTTGATGTTCATCAATACAGACTATACCTGTATCAAAGGTTGCAGTGGTAATAGATTGCCAACTTAATGGAAGAATAAAAGCCTTATTGGGAAGGTAAAAAAGCCAACATGACTTTTATCACCGCGAAATGGAACATTCATGAATATCACCAGATGATTGAGGCGGGAATTTTGCGCGATCGCCAGGTAGAATTACTCAGGGGGGAAATTGTCGAAATATCACCGGAAGGGGAACCTCATGCTTATTGTAGCCATGAAGCTGTGGAATATTTAGCGAATTTATTAGGTCAAAGTGCGACAATACGTCAAGCAAAGCCTATTACCTTACCTAATGACTCGGAACCTGAACCAGATATTGCAATAGTTCAACGTTTAGGACGAGAATATCGAGAACACCATCCCTATCCAGAAAATATTTTTTGGTTGATTGAATATGCGAACACTAGTTTAGAAAAAGACTTGGAAATCAAAAGTAAGGTTTATGCGGAAGTTGGTATTTCTGAATACTGGGTTGTCAATCTGAGAAAGTTGCATTTAGTAGTGTTTAGGGAACCTTTGGATGGGGAGTATGCGACAAAACTGACATTTACTGCGGGTATAATTAATCCGGTTACTTTTCCTGATATTTCTGTTTCTATCGAAAAAATTATCAATACTTAAACATTGGTCACAAGTTAAGCTTATAACCCATTTGTCAATAAGCAATAATGCTTAAAAATTGTGACAAAATCGAGGTGAAAAACAAAATTTTTCAGCCTGCGATCGCGTCATTTCAAAAAGCATCCTTTACTCCTGTCCTAACAACTGAGTATTAAGCTAAATTTGATACTCAATACCTCTTTAAATTTATAGCTTAATTACTGTTGACAAAAAGAGATTTGCCTTAACTTGTGACGAATGATGCTTAAATGGTTTCTTCACCTACTTTTTTGAAACAGGTTCATTGAAGCCAAACATATCAAACAGCCAATAATACCATTCAGGGTAAGTTAAAAACACATTTAAAGCCGACTCTAAATCTACATCCAAATCTCGATTTTGAACATCAATAATTAACTGATAAATTAACTCCAAATGAATCCTGTCCTGCTTGCTAAGTAACATGAATTTACCGTTTTGAGAATTATTCAACTGACTTATCGATTCGTTAGACCCTTTACTTTTAACTTCAGTTAGACGCTGATCTCGAAATAAATAAAAGTTGTCTTTAGGGTGCGAGATAACCAGCTGATTGAAATTATCAATTCGACTCCTGAAAGAATTTGCTGAGGTGGTTTGAAGAAAGCCCATAACATAGTTACGCTGGTCAGTTTCAACGACAATATGCTCTGGTAAAACTCGCTTCCCTAATCGATAAGAAGTCAATTTAATCGGTTTGAGATAGTTGAATGCTTCAGCAATGGTTCTGAGTTTGCCTATATCATCAGAGTCAGAAATAATAGGAAGATGATAGTACTGCTGTTCAAAATGAGCCTTTTGCCTGATTAAATACTCAATAATATAGTGAGAGGTCTGGATCTGTTCCCCAGAAGCATCAGGTACAAGTAAACGACGCAGGTTATCTAGGTCAATATAGCCAGGTTTCTGCATTTCTTGCATGAGATTAAGACAGATTTCCGTTAAAACCTGCTGCTGCTGCTGCAAAACTCGCAATTGCTGTTGTAGTTGTTCGTGGCTATCTGGTTTGTGCAGGCTTTTCTTGATAATGGGTAGGGGAATTTCACGAACCTTATAGTTGTAGTAATCAGCAGCTCGGTTTAAAACTTCGCGGATGGACTGTTGTTCTAGAATGTCCTCCAAATCTGACGGAGAGAACATCTGTTCTAGAGCAATATTCACAGACTCAAGCTTAACCTTAAGAATTTCTTTAAGTTCTGTAACAGCAGGTCGGCGTAGATGAATCTCGTACTGAGAAACTCGAGCAGTCACCGAGTTGTCAAACGTTTTCTTAAACTCGTCCCAGCGATCGGGAAACATATTGAGGATAATCAAACTATTAGGGACATGAGTAAAAATCTCCTTTAAGCTTTGCCCAAAGTTATCCAATATCTCCTTGTTATGGGGTAGTCCCAATACTTCAAGCTGATCAAAGATGATAATCAAAGGCTCATCAAGGATAGATAGTTTACCCAAAACCGAAATAGCTTCCAGAGAGAAAGCTTCCTGACTCAGGTTTTCCCGCCAATTTGGCAAACCAACTTTATCTGCTTCATCATCTGCTAAAGTCTGGGCTGCTAACCAACGAGTTGTAATATCTTTGTGTTGAAAACTCGTATAGGAACAATATTTGGCAATCCCTTTGAGGATGGATAAAGCATAACTTCCTGCCGAATGATAATCAACCCACCACTCATTGATTCGTTTCTCAATATGCTGCCAGTAATCTCGTCGTCGTTGAGTACCTTCTGTCCCAAGAGCATCTAAATTTTTGTCCTCAAGCGCCTTGAGAATTTCCTGGTCTTTTCGGGATAGAGGTCGAAGATTAGGAATTTTCTGGAAACTATTAATAATTAGGTAGTCCAATTGGGTCAACGAATCAACCCGCTGTACTAGAGACTCCAAAATGCGGCTATAAACGTGGTAAAGGATTGTGTTAGGATTGTTGGGGTGACGAATAAAAAGCAGTCGATTATTAGACAATCGCTCTTGGGCTAGTCTCATCATTAAGTGGGTTTTCCCTGAACCAGGTTCTCCAATAACCACTACCCCTTTACTTTGATGGTTAGAGTCTTGTTTAATGTCGTTCAGTATTGACGCAAGGGTCAAAAATTCTCTGCGGTAGGTATCGGAGTAATCGGGATGTTTCTGGAAGGGAGTGTCAACACGACTAGAACTGAATGGATTGGGTTTGTGTTTTAATTGTTCTATCATCATTTGGCAATAAAGAGCATAGGTAAACTCAGCATCATACCGGGCGGTATGAGCCATATCTCGGATAAAATAGCGATTATGAACTCGTAAATTTAAATACAGACTTAGGTACTCTAAGGAGTAACTTTCTAGCCCTAACCAATACTTTTTTGCACTTGTCCAAGTACATTCAAAGTCTAAGTTCTGCCAGATTAAACCAGCTTTACGGAAACTAAACTGAAGTACTTCAATATCATGTTTAGCATAGTGGCAAACTATTTTCTTACCCCGAACAATAGTTAGAAATTCTGTGAGCAGAGTTCTGAGAGTTTTTAGGTTAGGTACATTACTAGTGTTATTGGGATGGTTTTTGGAAAATGCTTCATATATTACTCGTCCTTGACTATCTATAATTGCCAGTTCACTTAATTCTGGATTACCTTCAGTATCAAGAACAACAAAGTCCATATCACCCCAATTCTAAGTAACCTATCTCTTTACTACTGTAAAATAAGAAAATGTGTTTTACCCTAACTGCATTTTTATGTTTAACAATTTATGATAAACTTGAATAGCTAATTGCTATTAACAGTCTTCATAAAAGGTTCATTTTTCAGTTAGAACTGCTATATTTATGATTAGCTTTATGTTAACTAAATTTTTTCTCAAATGAGTTCCGTAAAACTACTCGGTGCTCTGTAATTCTCTAAAATTTACTTAAACTTCATAAAATTTTCGATAATTATATTGTTAGCGTTCAGCTATTAGCCGTCAGCCGTCAGCCGTCAGCTTTCCAGCCTGCTTTCAGGCATTTTCTCGTCCTTGATGATACCATTATGAATACCTTCTATAGCTCATAAAAGCTCGACGCTGCGGTACTGACGGCTGAGAGGATGTTTTAAAAGTCTTTTTGTTAGTAGCATTCACACTTCACATCCCCCTAAATCCCCCTTAAAAAGGGGGACTTTAAAAGATTTTCCCCCCTTTTTAAGGGGGGCTAGGGGGGATCAACCAGTGCTTGAAATTACAGCCATTCACTTTTCAAACATCCTCTGAACGCTTACATTATATTTTTCTTTATTTCTTCCTGATTTATTAATATTGTCAATGCTGATATCTTGCACCATTCTCAACAAAACCAAAAAAATTGGGTTTCTGAACGATAGATTAAGGCTTTTAGGCGATATATTTGGCAAAAAACCCGGTTTTTGATGCTGGTGCAAGATATCATATCAAAGAACTGTTGAGACTGTTGAAGTAGATTTTGTGAACAATCAACAATCAACACTCAACAATCAACACTCAACAAAAAAAGAAACAATTAGAAGCGCAAGCCAACCCCTGTTTGGAGACTGAGAGCATCAGCAGAGCTGTTTTCATAAGCATCGATACCCCACTTAGCATCACCATACAGGACAAAATCATTGGCAATTTCTCTTTCAGCACCAAGAGTTATGACTGGTGCATTTTTATTTCCCAATTGAGTGCTTTTACCTTCATCAGTTACAAAGGAATAACCACCACCGACATAAACATTAGTATTTTTCGCTACTGGTACATCATATGTCAGTATTGGCATAGCTGCGGTTGCATCGCCACCAAACAGAACAGCACCACGAACGGAAACGGGGGCATTAGGAACGGTATATCTTCCTTGAATATTACCACCTAATGTAGCGGCATCGTTTTGCTGACCGCCATTAGTTACACCAGCCGCAAGACCAGCACCCAGATAATTAGCATCCGTTCCGCGAGTAGGAACTGATTGCGCTGAAGCAATTCCTGCGGAAAGTACAACAGAAGCAAGAACAATTGCGGAGGTTGCGAATTTTTTTATAAGTTTCATAAATCCCTCTTTCCTAGAGTTAAATGTAATCAATACGCTCTAGTACTAGAGTCCCTTTTTTTACAAGTTTTGCCCTCACACACTCAGATTACTCAAATGGGTGAAGTTTTTTTACCCTATATGGTGAAGATGGGATAAATTTGTGGAGCTATAATATGTATAACTTTTTGAGCGTTGCGAACGAGACGCTACGCGAACGCGGTTCATTTAAATAGGTAATCTTCGAGCGGGAAAGGAGTAATGGCGGGCTAGAAGCCCGCACCACAAGAAATATTGTCCGACTGTCTGATTTGGAAGTCCTTAACTATTTTTTAAATACCCGTTGACGCAAGCGGACTACAAAAGCATCTACCTCTGGTAATTTCATATAAGTAGTCATAACAGTAAAAATGCCGATACCAACAAAGCCAGCAAGAGATAGTTGCAGTAATTGAATTGGTAATCCATCCCTACCTAATAGTTTCTGTGAAACTTCAAGAGTTCCATAGCTTGCTGCACCAGCGACCACGCTACCAACTATCATACCTAATATAGGCAAACTCCACTCCAACAGAGGTAATCCATGAATCTTGCGGTGTAATAACCATAGCAACATCAATGTAGAACTTAGATTGACTCCCACTGTGGTTAACACTAAACCAGGCGCACCCAAGTTCAACACGTTTATAAACAGGTAAGCTAAAACAACGTTGAGAAAGATATTAAGAGAACTAATCCGAAATGGTGTTTCACCATCGCCTAAAGCATAAAAGACCCTAACCAAAACATCTCGTGCTAAATAGACGAACATCCCAGTTCCATAAGCAACAAGGAGCGAAGCTACCAACTGCGATTCATCTCGCTGGAAAGCACCGCGTTCGTAAATTACCCGCACAATTGGTACTGCTAAAGTTATCATCAAAGCACCCAAAGGTAGCATGGTAAAAGCGGAGAGGATGAGTCCTTGGCGGATACGGATTTTCAAATCGCCCCAATCTTGAGGGTCTGTTAGGCGGGAAAATATTGGTAAAAGGGGAACGAGAATCATATTGGAAATGATTCCCAATGGTGTCTGCACCAAAAGACCAGCATTTGCTAGCGCGGAAGCCGCAGATGGAATCCCAGAAGCGAAAAACAAAATCACCCAGAGATTAATTTGCAGCATTCCAGAAGAAATGGTGGCTGGTCCCATGATTTTCATGACCTCACTGACTCCGGGCTGCTTGAGATTAAATCTGAGGCGAAAGCCTCCCATACCAGCTTTTGCTTGAGCGATTATCTGTACAATCCATTGCAGCACAGCACCAGCTAGGGTTCCTATGGCTAAAACCACTCCACCTATGATGGCATTTTCAGGAGCGGTGACTTTAGTACCTAATTGTAACCACAAAAAACCCAAACCGATGATAACGGTGATGCTGGAAAATAAGGGACTGATTGAAGGTAACCAGAATTGATTTGCAGCGTTGAGGGTTCCAAAGCCAATACCTATGAGTCCTGCTAAGATCGCCATTGGTGCCATAATCCGGAGTTGTTGGATTGCGATCGCCTTCACCGTTGCACCTTGTGGTAAAGTCTTTAAACCTGGTGCAACCAAATCAATCAGGTTTCCAGAAAAAAGAATCAAAATAACGGTGAGAACTAGCAGAATCACACCCACAAGGGTTGTAATCGTCTCTACCAGGGGTGCGGCTTCCTCTTTGTTGCGCTTGGCTAACACACTCACGATCGCACTATGGAAAGGTCCATTAATTCCACCCAGCAAAATCAACAAGAAACCGGGAATCACATAGGCGTATTGATAAGCATCCGCAACAACACCGAGACCAAAAGCAGCGGCTATGGATTGCTGTCGCACTAGACCCACAATCTTACTAATCAATGTACCAGCGGCAACAATTCCCGCAATTCCGGCTATGGAACGAGAAGCTCTTTGTTGTGTCACAAATATACCTGACAACTATCAGAGGATATAATATCTGAGATTATTTAACATAAAATCTGGTAGTTTGTCAGGGTAGTTTGGGAAAATAAGGGTGTGGGGGTGTGGGGGTGTAGGGG
>JAWQFQ010000199.1:0-18182 GCA_035967975.1 Scytonema sp. PMC 1070.18 | reverse complement strand
CCAGAAGGGTGTTCATACCCAAATCTAACGGCAAGAAACGCCCTTTAGGAATACCCACTATTAGGGATAGAGTCTCACAAGCAATAGTCAAAAACTCACTAGAACCTGAATGGGAAGCCCAGTTTGAAATCAATTCCTATGGTTTTAGACCTGGAAGAAGTTGTCATGACGCCATTGGACAATCATTCATGAGACTCCAAAATGGAAGAGACACTTGGGTTCTAGACGCTGATATTAAAGGCTTCTTTGATAACGTTGCCCATGAATCTATCCTCAATATGATCGGAACTTTCCCCAAGAAAGAACTTATAAAAGGATGGTTAAAAGCAGGATACATCTATCAAGGAACATTAAATCCCACTGATACTGGCACTCCTCAAGGTGGGGTGATCAGCCCATTGTTAGCAAACATTGGGTTGCACGGGTTGGAAAAACAGATTAAATCAATCAACCCAAAGCTGGGGGTCATTAGATACGCAGATGACTTTATAGTCACCTCCAAAAGTAGGGAAAATCTAGAAAAAGTGCTAATCCTGATCAAGCAATGGCTTCTAGAAAGAGGTCTAGAAATCAGCGAACAGAAGACTAGGATAGTTCATATTGATGACGGATTCAACTTTTTGGGGTTCAACATCCGCCAATATAAAGGCAAGTTACTTATAAAACCTCAAAAAGAAAAAGCGTTGGCTTTCTGCAAAGAGGTTGGTAAAACCTTATCAAAAATGAAAGCGTGCAAACCTGAAGAAGTCATCAGAAAATTGAATCCACTTCTGTTAGGTTTTGCTAACTACTATAGAGGAGTAGTCAGCAAAAAAACCTTTAGCTACATTAAAGACAGAGTGTGGCATTACCTCTGGAGTTGGGGATTACGACGGCATCCCAACAAAGGAAAAAAATGGGTGAAAGACCGCTACTTCCATCGGCATCAAAACACCGAATGGACATTTGGATGCAAGGTAACTAATAGGAAAGGAAAAGAAACCAATCTCTACCTATACAACATTGCCTCAACCCCAATTGTACGGTATGTAAAAATTAAGGGAGATTCCTCCCCAGACGACCCAACTCTCCGTGAATATTGGTCAAAACGGCACCAAGACCAAGGAAAAAATTACTGGGAGCGAAATACAAAATATTATCATGTCGCTCAGAACCAAAAATGGTTGTGTCCAGTCTGTGGTGAATACCTGCTCAACGGAGAGGGAGTGGAAACCCATCACATAATACCTGTTAACCGAGGTGGCTCAGACGACATTGAGAACCTGGTACACTTGCATAAAGCTTGCCATAAACAGGTACATTCAAAATCGAGCGCAAAGGCTGGAAGTAGGGCTTGAGCCGTGTGATTGGTAACAGTCACGCACGGTTATTAGGGGAGGGACGAGGGGCGACCCTCAACCCTTACCCGGCGGAACGTTAATCGCCTCTGGAGAGATCGACCTCTGTTCTGGTGGGGAAACTCCTCAGGATAAGCCGACTCGTAGAAAGAGGAAGCCCAAGCAGTGATGCTTGGAATCTCCGTCTATGCACGAGCGGAGAGGATGTCAACAATGCTTGCCAGTTCGTAGCTCTGCGTGCAACTTCGCAGTTAAAAATATCTACGAGAGTTAATTCCGTGCTGTATGAATGTGCGGTTAAAAAAGTTAGACATAAATTTTGGCTCCAACGACAAATTCATTGGGGTCTATATTTTTCTATAGCAATTCTGCTAGCATCTTGTGGTTACAGCGATGTCCCTCTTGGAGCAACTTCTCTTAACAGCCGCTACACTGAACAGCAACCAACGTTAAGTGGAAATGGTCGTTTTTTAGCATTTGTATCCAATCGCAATGGCAGTCACCAAATCTTGCTGTATAACTTGGAACAGCAACAATTTGTTAGTACACCGCGATTAAACAAACCAGAGACAATTGTTGAAAGTCCGAGTTTAAGCTACACAGGGCGCTACATTGTTTATATCACCAGTGACCAAGGTAGACCTGTGGTAGCGCTTTACGATCGCACTACCCAACAGTCGCAAGTGCTGACTCCTACATATCGCGCTTGGATAAGAAAACCAAGCATTAGTCCAAATGGGCGTTACGTTGTCTTTGAAAGCGCCAGTCGCGGTCAGTGGGATATAGAAGTTTTAGATCGGGGATCGGATATTGAGTTAGATATCCCCAGTGGATATCCTGTGACTACACCCTGAGGATAGGGGTGTAGGGTGTAGGGTGTAGGGTGTGGGAAATACTATGAATAAAACTCGTAGTTTTTATAGTCAGTTATGCTTCTTTCCCCACACCCGATACCCCACACCCGATACCCTTGAAAGAATAATGATGAAACCATTTACTGTTCTATCTATATTTACTCTAGCAAGTTTGTTAAGTGGCTGCGTTGGCTATCCACGTTTGTTAAATTATCCCTTCGATCCCGGTGGTAGGAGTCTCAACAGTACAGCTTCAGAATTAGATCCACAAATTTCAAGGCGGTATATTGTTTTTACTTCTGAGCGTCGGGGTAGCCAAGATGTTTATATGTTTGATACGGTGACTCAAACTTTAGAGGATTTACCTGGTTTAAATTCTTTTGATACTGTCGCTTCTCATCCAGCAGTTTCTGAGAATGGGAGACATATCGTATTTGCTGCCAATCGTCAAGGGCGATCGGCTATTTTTCTCTACGACAGGGAAACACGCCAATTACGTAACTTGACTACTAATCTGCAAGCAGAAGTTCGCAACCCTACAATTAGCTCTGATGGTAGTAGGATTGCGTTTGAATCTAGTGCGAACGGACAGTGGGATATTTTAGTTTATAACCGTTCCGGGCAACCATTAAGTGTAACGCAAGATCCAAGATGAGGGTGTGGAGTCTAGGTCTTTTCCCCTACACCCTACCCCCTACACCCTACACCCCTTTTTCTTTGACTGCTTCAATCAATGCTCTGACCTCTTCAGTTCCCTCCGAAGGTTCAAAGGAAAGGGGGAACTTTCCTTTGGCTATCATTCTCAATCCCAGGGGAGCAAGACTGAGCAAGCCTTTGAGGTCTTTAAAGTAGTTACCAACTACTTGCAGACCAAATTGACGTTCATCAATCCAGCCTCCGTCTTTAACTAACTCTACCAACACTTTGCGGTGGCGGATGGAACGGCTGTCGCTAGCTTCTTTGCGATCAAGAATTTCCTGTTTAATTTTAGTAATTTGATCGAGGGGAGCAACTTCCATCGGACAAACACAATTGCAGTAAAGACAACGGGTACACCCCCAAACTCCTTGAGTTCCTTCGTTATATTCTTCTAACCGCTCTTCGGTTTTATGATCGCGAGAATCAGCCACCATGCGGTAAGCTTTGGCAAGAGCGTGGGGACCCACAAAATCTGGATTGACTTCACGGGCATTACATTCTGAATAACAAGCCCCACACATGATACAATTACCTGTTTCATCCAGAAGCGATCGCTCTAATGGTGTTTGTAAAAACTCTCTTTCTGGAACAGAACGCGCTGCTGTACTCACATAAGGAGCAACCGTCTCTAAGTTGTTCCAGAAGCTGTTCATATCTACCACTAAATCTTTGATTACGGGCATATTACCCAGTGGTGCGATCGTAATTTCTGGAATGCCATTGACATGACTTCCTAAAGTGTGAGATTGTTGGCGTCTAGCAATTTCACTGCCAACATTTTCCTTACAAGCTAAAGCCGAACGCCCATTGATTCGCATGGCGCAGCTTCCACAAATTGTATTGCGGCAATTTTTACGAAATGCTAACGTTCCATCTTGCTCCCACTTAATACGATTGAGACAATCTAGGATTGTATTCCCTGGTTCGACTTCCAAAACGTAAGTTTGTACAACTGGGGAGGAATTTTCCTGCTGTCGTATGACCTGAAAATGTACTTCCATTACCACTAACCACAATTTTAAATTGCTATACCCACCGATCAAATTATTTCAACTGACAGGGCGATCGCCAACAATTTTGCACTACTGAATTCTGAGACTTCAGTTCTGAGTGGGGTGATTGAACGAGAAAAAGGCTCTTTTGCGACCCGTTTCTCTTTGGGGTGTTTAATCGTTTTCGCCAACACTCCAGTACTCTAGAGAATTGAAAAAAAACGGCGTACTCAGCACGAGTGAGAGAAGTTTGACCAACGGCTTCCACCAATCAAAACTTCGCTCTCCTCAGAACCCAGTAATGTTTTGTTAAGCTATACCCTCATTTGCTCGTCATTGAAAACTAGCTGTTAATAGACTGATGTTTCACTCAGTCAACAGTATACAGTGACTAGTTCGCTAGGTGTTGGTTAGAGATTCAACCCATAACCAAAGCCGTCTACGAAATGAGTGGGGGAATTAAACCCTGCTTGTGAAAGCGAAGGATCGTGGTGCTTAACTGATAACTGATAACTGATGAGTGTTAAAAAGCCACTCATTCCAGTGTCTGGATAAAGGATAACTGTAAAAATCTTTATTGACTTTGTGGCTGATAGGTCTACACCAATTGTGTGAATAGGTCAACTCAGCAGCACAGAAAAAGTAATCGCTGCTTGACATTTGATTTGGTGTTTTGGGACTCCTTGAGAGGGGTAGAGGGTTCCCAGAGAAAAGAGAGAGTGGGACTTTAGCACATCTTCTAACTAAAAATATCAGAATTAAATGCATCTTAGGATATAACTATATCTTAAAGACAACACTATTGAGTAGCCCCGATCCGAAAAATCTTGCTGGCTCGGTAGCAAAACGCCATTTTTTGGTTATATAGAATTGTTAAAGCTTAGGGATGAACATCTTGACCTCTTTATCTTTGAAACTCTTGGTTGTAACTCCTTGTTAAAACTGCTTATCGCTCATTCAATGAATTTTTATAAAAGCCGTACAGGAATAGTCATCCCAAGGGTAGGGATTAAGATAAAAGTGTATTGGCAAGTTTAATTCAAAATTAAACAACTATTTTGCTATTATTAAACCATGCTAGTATTTAATATGAAATTACAAAGTAACAAAACCAGTATCACCTTGCCGTATAAGAGCGGCTGATACTGCTTTGTTTCTTTGTAATAAGGTGGAGATGAGAAATTTCTGGTCTCTACTGCCAGCAAAATAAGGGTGTACATCTGCACGACCCTGTTGAGATACTATGCTGTCTAAAGCTTGAGAGAAGAATTGGGCAAAACCCTAGAACTCACGAGCAATAAAGGCAAGCTCTCAAAGTGAAAAGCCTGCTGTTTCTTGTGGCTACGACTTATTTGTAGTGGTAAAACTCACCTGATTTTTAAAGGTGGCTTGTAGTGATACCACTACAGTAGTGACAGAATCGAGAAAAATTTCATTTCAAATGGCAAAGATGGTTAAAAGAGCCATAAACTTACCGAAATGAAAGCCTGTGAGAACCACAATCTCAATCTGTTATGGGTATCCATAACAGAAGTTTTTGGGCTACCTAGAAGAAGCAATCAGCCCTTCACCGAAAGGACTTAAGTCGCTTTGTGCAGGTGTGAGAAATCCGAATACTGGCAATCAGACAACATTATTTATCTGTTTGGAGAGAGTAAGGACATTTGGAGCATAATGACTGAAACTGCAACCGCACCATTAACCGGAAAAGCACTGCTTGCTAAGGTGAAAGAACTGTCTAATTTACCACGGCGAGAGAGAGCCAAGCAGTGCGGTTACTACACAGTTACCAAAAATAACCAAGTACGGGTCAATCTTACTGATTTTTACGATGCTTTGCTATCGGCTAGGGGAATTCCCTTAAGCCCAGAAGCACCAAAAGATGGTCGTGGACGCGAACCGACATATCGAGTGAGTGTTCATCAAAATGGTCAAATTGTGATTGGTGCAACATACACCAAAGCAATGGGCTTAAAGCCAGGTGACGAGTTTGAAATTAAGTTGGGATACAAGCATATTCACTTAATTCAAATTGATAGCGATAAAAAGCTGCTTTCGCAAGATATGGACTCTGAATTAGACGAAGAGGACATGGAAGACGAAGACGACTACGAAGACGAAGACGAAGACGAAGAAGAGGAGGAGTAAATTTTTCTTAACAGTAGCGACAAGTTTGGGGCAAATGCTTTAAAACTTGTTTCTACGCATAGAGAAAAATTGTAAGCATTCAGCCGTCAGCAATTCAGCAAGCTGGATATTGAGTCAGTTTTCTGGACATTCGAGAATACAAGTATGCCAAAAAGCTAACGGCTGAATGCTGAATACTTCTTTAAAAATCAACAGTGTAGTTCAAAATTTCAAAAATAATGACACGATAGGACAATTGGTAGATTTCATCTAGATTTGGTAAAAAATTGATTAAGGAGAGCTAGAGGCGAGGTAGTGAGCAAGCTGGAGAAATAGCGAGATGAAGTTGGAGTTTGGAATTCGACTTTTGAATTCTAAATTCTGAATAAGGGTGAGGATGAAATACTTTATACGTCACTACACACTTTGCGATCTACATCTCGCCCTTCAGAAGATATCACTATGTTGTATTTTGGGGTTGCTCGCACTTTAACCAAGTTTTTTATTGCCAAGAGAGAAATCTAATATGCAAGAAGTCTATCGTGTTTTTTTATTTCAATATGTTGCCTTATTTGAACCATCAGCCAAATTTCTACAGTCTTTCTTTAGAAATGCATCAGGCTCTGTGGTTATAATAACTTTTTTTACGGCTTGGATAGTTTGTTGGGTACCACTGTTAGCGCCATTAGCATTGATTTTCAAGTGGCAACCCTCTCAACCTTTACCGCCAGAACAAAAATTACCTTTATTAGCCTCTCTCTACTTGTTAGCCCCTCTTGTACTTTGGGGGAGTAGTTGGCTGACTAATACACCTTTTTCAGATTATGGCTTTTTTGGAAATATTTCAATTCTTTATTCTTGTGTTTTAGGTTGTACCTTAGGAGTTTTGAGTATAGCAGTGGTGTTTTCCTGGCAATTATGGTTGGAATGGTGTTCTTTTCAAAAGTCTAATCTCAAACTTTTGCAACCCATCTTGCTACCTATTTTTCTGGTGGCGCTGTTTGTAGGTGGTATAGAGGAGTTGGTTTTTCGGGGTTTCCTATTTACAGAACTAGATAATGATTATCCTGTTTGGGTAGCAGCTGTCATATCTAGCCTTATTTTTGCGTTTCTACATTTAATTTGGGAGCAACAGGAAACGATTCCGCAATTACCCGGACTTTGGTTGATGGGAATGGTACTGGTACTGGCACGGTTTATTAATGAGGGTAGTATCGGTTTGGCGTGGGGTCTTCATGCTGGTTGGGTATGGGCGATCGCTTGTTTGGATACGGCTCAACTCATTGAATATACGGAGAAAGTTCCTGAGTGGGTAACGGGTAAGAATCGAAAACCTCTGGCTGGGGTGGTGGGAATTGCTTGTTTAGTGCTGGCGGGGGGAGTTCTTTTGTTAGGCTCTGGTTATTTTTAATTTCACGCAAAGGCGCAAAGGCGCTAAGAAGTCAAAGGAACATTTTCAAGAATGATGAGGAGCAAAGTTGATGGCGTATAGTGATTTTACTCTTCCTAAAGCTAAAGATGCATTTGGCTTAACTTTGGATGAAACTCGTAATTTGTTTCAGAATGTCCTCAAGGTGAAGCCTTCTGAATTACTGACGTGCTTGCTTGATGAAAACCTGTCTTTGGCAACTGCTATCAATAGTGAGAAAGCCCGTTCTGAGTTTCTGATAGCCCCGATACTCTCCGAAGTCAGACGAAAGTTAGATTATCGTGTCAGTTTGTTTTCTGGTACAGAGTTTAATGTTGACCCTGCTCAAGGTCTTTCAGGTTTTTGTGACTTTATTCTTAGTGCATCTGGAGAACAGTACTTTATTAGTGCTCCAGTCGTCACAATCATTGAAGCAAAAAATGAGAATATCATTGCGGGGCTGGGACAATGTACTGCTACGATGATTGCTGGTCAAATATTTAACCAAAGAGCAGGAAATAATATTGAAGTTATTTATGGAGTGGTGACAAGTGGGACAGCTTGGAGGTTTTTGACTTTAAAACAGAACACTGTTTGCATCGATTCTATTGAATATTACATCAAGGAAGTCGATAAAATTCTTGGCATCTTATTGAAACCATTCCCAAGTTTCGTGTCTACTACTTTAGTCTTTACATGGATGAACACGTACACATCGGAATTACCATAGGGTTACGCCAACGAGGAGTTGATGTTTTGACTGTTCAAGAAGATGGTCGGTCTGGTACACCGGATACTATTTTGCTTGACCGTGCTACAGAACTTCACCGGGTTATCTTTTCACAAGACCAAGATTTTCTGGTTGAAGCAAATCGCCGTCAGATTGAAGGTATTCGCTTTGTTGGCGTGATTTATGCTCATCGACGACTGGTAACTATTGGTGATTGTGTTCGCGATTTAGAAATCATTGCAAAAGCTAGCAATCTAGAGGACATTGCTAAGTGCGTTCAATATCTACCTTTGTAGCAAATCGGCTACCGTAGTTTAAGAGTAGGGAAGTACATTGATTGTTATACGGGCGAACAGCCGTTCGCCCCTACGTCTTCTCACGTTAAACCAGGTGTTAAACGCTTAATAGCGCGTCCTGCAACATCGCCATAGCGCAAGTCGCCGCACAAAAGCTTACCCATAGTTTGGACAGCAGAGGGGCGTTTGATACCGACTTTGTAAGCAAGACCGGGAAAGCGGTAAAACAGACCCGCTATTTTCTGCGCCCAAGCCATCTCGCTACCCCATTGTTCGTTAATTGTACGAGTGTAGTTTTCTAAAGCGTTGATATCACCAGATAGTGCTTGATCTATTGCTTCTGCAGCTTTCATTCCACTAAAAATGGAGGGACGAATTCCTTCAGCTGTGAATGGGTCAACGATACACGCAGCTTCCCCGGCTAAAACTGCATTTTCTGTGTGTAGGGTTTGATAACCATTCCATAGGGATAAGGCATGACCATACTGCGTGCAGGTCGTGATGTCAACATTAAATCCATGACCGTACTGACTCAAAATGCTTTTGAAGTCTTGACGTTCACCACCAATAAAGGTACCAATTCCAATGGAATACCCATCTGCTTTGGGAAAGTTCCAAAGGTAACCGTTTTTGACCATACCAAACTCTAAATGGAAAACGTGACCGTTTTGTACATCAGTTTTAGCCTCCGCTTCTAAGGCTCCTGCTAAACGGCGTTTGCGTTCTTTAAAGCCAAGCCATTTTGCCATTGGACCTTTAGCGCCATCAGCCGCGATTAAGTAACGACTTGTTACGGATTCGTCAGCTGTATTAACTCGCCAAAAATTACCGTTAAATTCAATACTTTTGACTTCCGTACTATCTCTGAAGTCAGCGCCTTGCTTCTGTGCTTGCTGAATCAGAAAATGGTCAAACACATCTCGCCGTACCATCCAGACCGGTTCGGGAATCATTAATTCGGCTTCTACAGAATCTGCCATGTTCCAGGTGCAGCGAAGTGTAGTGACTTTGATGGAAATCGCTGGGCTGAAGTCAAAGTCAAACCAATTGGCGATCGCTGGTGAAACTCCACCTCCACACGGTTTGTATCTTGGCATGGATTCTTTTTCCAGTACCAATACCGAACGCCCTCGCTTCGCCAAATGATATGCAGCGCTACCACCTGCGGGTCCTGCGCCTATGATAATGCAGTCATACATATTGCTGATTCTTACCTTCTGTACTTGTTGGGCTATCCGGTTTTTTTGTTGTAAGGGCGAACACCCTACACCCTACACCCTACACCCCCTTTTATGCAGAAGCGAAAACACGGGGAAGAGGAAAGATTTTACTTTCTACTTTCCTTAACCCCGTGCCTGGTTTAGCTACCCTGGAATTGTCTAGACAGTTGTGATGTCTTTTTCTTTTTCTGCCAATAGGTCGTTTATTTTGGCAGTGTACTTGTCTGTCAACTTTTGGAGTTGATCTTGCTGATCCCGTGATTCATCCTCGGAAATTTCGCTATTTTTTTCCGATTTGCGAATGGCGTCTAGAGCATCGCGGCGGATGTTACGAATAGCAACACGTCCTTCTTCAGCATACTTGGCGGCGATTTTAACTAATTCTTTACGACGATCGCTCGTCAAGGGTGGAATGTTAAGCCGAATTACGGAACCGTCATTACTGGGGGTTAAACCCACATCTGACATAGAAATTGCCTTTTCGATCAGGTTTAAGGTATTGCGATCGTAAGGTTGAATCAGGATAGTTGTAGCATCTGGCGTACTAATGTTTGCCAGTGATTTCAGGGGAGTTGGCGAACCGTAGTAGTCCACCATTATCTTATCTAATAAACTCGCATTGGCTCGACCAGTGCGAATGGTGTTAAAAGACCGTTGAGTTGAGTCCACGGTTTTTTGCATCGTACTCTCAGCATCAGCTAATTTCACACGAACCTCCCACAAGCGTGCCGATGGATTCTCCCATGACTGCTCGGCGGATATTACCCCGCACAGTTAAGTCAAATACAAGAATAGGGATATTGTTCTCTTTACACAAGGCTATCGCAGTACTGTCCATTACCCGCAAATCTTTTGTCAAAACGTACCCATATGTTAGGGATTTATACCGTTTGGCATCGGGGTATATATGCGGGTCAGCATCGTAAATACCGTCTACTTTAGTCGCTTTAAAAATGACTTCGGCTTCAATTTCTGCTGCTCGCAATGCAGCAGTGGTATCTGTGGTAAAGAAGGGATTTCCCGAACCAGCACCAAAAATAACCACCCGCCCCTTTTCTAGGTGACGGATGGCACGACGACGAATATAGGGTTCTGCTACTTCTTGCATGGATATCGCGGTTTGTACTCGCGTCTGTACTCCTATCCGCTCTAGCGAATCTTGCAGTGTCATGGCATTCATTACCGTGGCAATCATTCCAATGTAGTCAGCGGTTGCTCTGTCCATCCCCGACGACGCCGCCTTGACACCACGAAAGATATTACCGCCGCCAACAACTATGGCGATTTGAACGCCTGTTGCTGCTACCTCTGCTACTTCTTCGGCTATTTCTTTTACCACTTCTGGATCAATTCCATAGCCTAAGTTGCCCATGAGGGCTTCACCGCTTAATTTAAGTAAAACCCGTCGGTAATCTGTTCCCATGAAGTTACTTTTTATCAAAAATTTGCAATTACCTCCAATTTAAGATAACAATACAACGTCCATCTGTCTCTAGTTACGTAATATCAGAGATGTGCCGACAGGTTCAGTCTCTTTTGGGAGAATTTCCTGCCCTTGCATCAAGCAAGCGATCGCACCTTTGAGATAGTGCTGTTGCACTGCTTCTGGTTCTTGGGGGTTATCATCAATCTGACCTTTGTATCTTACTACACCATAAGCATCAATTAAGAAAGCCATTGGTGTTTGAGTTGCACCTAAACTGCGAGTTACCTCTTGAGTTGAGTCCCACAAGTAAGGAAAATTCAGATTGACAAATCGCGCAAAAGCTTTCATGTTTTCAAAGCTTTCTGATGTTTCCACTGTAGCATCACTACCATTCATACCTATCAGAGTAAAGCTTTGGGAGCCAAATTCAGCTTGAATATTTTTTAGCCTTTCCACATACAATCTGACATACGGACAGTGGTTGCACATCAAAATGACGCCAACTGCGCGAAATTTTTCTAAATAACGACCGAGATGATGAACTTGACCGTCAATTCCTGGTAATTCAAAATCAGGCGCGTAAGTCCCTACGGGAGTATTATTTGTTTCCGTTATAGTCATCTTTTGAACCGAAAAGGAACTAGTAACGTCAGCAGTCAGCTTTCAGCAGTCAAGGAATTTCATTTAAGAAATGCTGTCGGCTCGGCTACTAAAACATTTATTCAGCAGAAGTGCTGAATGCTGACAAACTGATGCTGACTGAGTACCAAAAAAATATAATTTAATCAGCGTCCGTTTTCAGTTTTAAACCACTTCAAGCCCGGATGCTTGATACATCCTCTATTTTATAAACCAATTTGACTGCCGTAAATTGTAAAACTACTGAATCACACGTTAACGGCTGAAAGCTGATTGCTGAAAGCTAATAGCTAATTGCTAACAGCTGGTAGCTGATAGGGCAAAATAGAATCAACAATTGTTAAGAACTGTCAAAATAAAAACAGTAACACATGGGGCAAGCAGTTGCCCTTTATACCTTGTAGCAATTATCAACCTCTCATGGCTACCTCTGCTTCCACCTCAACTTTGACACCAACAAAAACCTGGATTTGGCAAGGATTTGACATTTGCTATCAAACCCAAGGAACAACTGGACCTGCCGTTATTTTAGTGCATGGTTTTGGAGCCTCGTGGTGGCATTGGCGAAAAAATATACCCGTGTTAGCGCAGCATTGCCGTGTCTATGCTATAGATTTGATTGGCTTTGGTGCTTCAGCTAAACCCAAACCAGGTGAAGAGGTTGCTTACACTTTTGAAACATGGGGACAGCAAATAGCAGATTTTTGCCGTGAAGTTGTGGGTGAACCAGCTTTTTTAATAGCGAACTCTATCGGCTGTATTGTGGTCATGCAAGCAGCCGTAGATCATCCAGATATCGCATTGGGAGTTGCTTTGCTCAATTGTTCCCTCAGATTATTGCACGATCGCAAACGAGCAACACTACCCTGGTATCGTCGCTTTGGCGCACCTCTACTTCAACGTTTGCTATCTGTCAAACCAGTTGGCAACTTTTTCTTCAATCAAATTGCCAAACCTCCAACAGTCAGGAAGATTCTCCTACAAGCTTATGCTAATTCTGAGGCAGTCACAGAAGAGTTAGTCGATCTTCTCATATCACCAGCACGCGATCCAGGTGCTGTAGCTGTCTTTCTTGCCTTCACCTCCTATTCCTCTGGTCCTTTACCAGAAGACCTTTTTCCTCAACTACCCTGTCCTGCGATTATTTTATGGGGAACAGCTGACCCTTGGGAACCAATTGAGTTAGGTAGAGAGTTTGCTAATTATCCACAGGTGCAGAAGTTCATTCCTCTAGAAGGTGTGGGACATTGTCCCCAAGATGAAGCCCCAGAGGTAGTAAACCCAATTCTACAAGCTTGGATCTCGGAACGTCTAGAAAGGCTGTAGGGGAACCCGCACCAATAACATACAAAAAATAAATTATCCCATCTTGTGGTACGGGTGTCCTCGCCCGTTACCGCTCAACACCGTCCTCGCCCGTTACCGCTCAACCGTCCTCGCCCGTTACCGAGCAAGAGGGTCCTCGCCCGTTACCGAGCAAGAACTTTACGGTTCGACAGGGTTCTGTAAAATGGCTGTTTGCTCCAACCAATCTTTACCCACTTGAATGCTAATATCAGAACCAAGATTACCAGTACTTTCTACCCGTACTTCTCCAAAACCCAAAGTGGTGCGGATGATTTCAGCAGTGTTACCATCTCCTTGCTGAGCAACAATGTGAGTGACTTCTAAAGGTTCACCCCAACTTTTTGCTACGTATACATTTGTGTAGCCGGCTTGTTCCAAAGCTCTAATCAAAGGTCGGAGATTAGCATTCTCAATACCTGTACTATCTTGAATTGCGACTCGTACATAAGCTGGGTTGAGTTCACGAGGTTCTAAATCTGATTGTGTTTCTGTCACAAAGTGTTGAACCATCATCGTCTTGATGCGATCGCTATCTGGTATCCAGTAGCTAGCATTAAATTCCCGTTTTTGACTAAATCGACCGGGTACCATCATCATCTGCATATTGGAGCGATTTGTTCGTACGCCAAAGCCCATCAGTGCTAATAATTCTTCTACCGTCAAGTTAGTGTCAATATTATCTTTAACAACATTAAGAATTTTTGGTAATTGAGTGAGAGTTGCGGGATTCAAAGACTGATCCATCAATGCTCTCATCACCATTTGCTGACGTTGAATTCGACCAATATCCCCATTTTCATCGTGACGGAAGCGTAGAAGTTGCAGTGCTTGGTCACCATTTAAATGTTGTTTTCCGGCTTTTAAATTAATAAATAAATGCTGGGATTCATCTGTGTATTTCATATCTTTGGGTACGTAAACTGTCACCCCACCCAAAGCATCAATGAGTTTAGCAACTCCCAAGACGTTAATTCTAATATAGCGATCTATCCCCACACCTTCTAACAAATTGCTAACAGTTTTAGCAGTTAATGCAGGTCCACCCAGAACATTCGTAGAATTAATTTTCTTAGTACCATATCCATCTATTTCTGTTCGAGTATCTCTGGGAATAGAAAGCATGATTAACTTTTTATTCTCTGGATCGAATCTGATCAAGAGCATAACATCAGCAAGACCATCAAATGAGTTAACTTGTGGATGATATCCCAATTCGAGGCTATCAACAGGGGGATTTCGTACATCTTGGGGAAGGACACTCATTCCCATAACTAGTATATTAACGGGACGAGTTAATTCGGAAAATTTCAAGCCACTCCCTGAGATGCGATCGCTATCAAACACTGCTGCTTCATCTGCGCTGAGGTTTACTTGCATCAAAGGCGTGCTTGTTAAGGAAACTGCTAACAGCGCTCCTGCTGTTGCGGATACCATCGCAATTCCGCTCATCCCCACCCAAAACCATAACCATCTCCCTGGTTTATGGTTATCAGAATTCTTATCATTGAGGTTTGGGGGCGATGCAGAATGGTTTCCTTGCGCCGAAGTTCTTTGAGTTGTCACTGGCTCCCTCACACTTCACTTATAAAAAGTAGTAAATTTGCTGCATTTGATAGCAGCTAAATCAACCCATAATAGCTAACTCTTAAATTATCAGCGGTAAAGTTACCACTTCCGTGTTAATCAAGACACTTATTGGAGTATTTCTCCTAACTTTCTGACAAATCCGGAGATGTTTTCTTGAAGTATGGCAATATTAAACTAGATTTGACTAGACCTTTCAGGAGAAAAACTGAAATTTCTTGATAAATTTCAGTATATACACTGAAAATTTTCTATCATTAACGATATTAAGACAAATATTTGCTCAACCATTGTTCGGCAATACGACTAAATCCCGGTAAGCGATGAGATTTACCTTTGACCGTACGAATAATCAACCAAATACTCACTAAAAAGTAACCAGAGGTAAAAAAGGTATTCAGAATGAGTAGACGCAGTGCAAAAAACTCCGAACTTACTGCTCCAGTTGCTAGCAACAGGTACCCTAAAAGCCAAAAAAACACTAAAGTAATTGACAGCCGACTCACGGTTAGTTGTTCCCTCGTCCCTTGACGACGATAGAGAGTCCACAGGGAGGGGAAAAAGCCGATGATGGGAATTAAGTACAAGAGCAATTGTGCGTCAGGCGTTGAAGAAGATTCTTGATTCCCTTGTTCCTTGTATGTTTCAGTTTCCAGAGCGGTAAAATGGGAATGGTTATCAAATGGCTCACGATTTTTCATTTGGTGTGAATGTAATCCTAAACAGGGGGGATGAAGGAAAATGATGTAGTCGGAGATAATATCTCATAGAGAAGAATTTTATTTAGTTGTATCTCGAAATTGGCAGATGCAAACACGCAAGCTCTTATACTGGTGGCAAACACTATCACTAATATCGCGAATCAGCGCGATCGCTCTGTTCGCTCCACTGTTAGTGCTCAATGGATGGGCGCTTTCAGCAATTTTCCATTACTTCCACTCGCTAATAGTTATTTTAGTCGGAGCGTCAGTACTAGCGTTTCTGTTAAACTATCCTGTTAGTTGGATGGAGCGTCAAGGTGCAAGACGAGAACAAGTAGCTATTTTAGTCTTTTTACTCGCCTTATCAATTTTGCTGGCTTTAGGCCTCACTCTGATTCCGTTAGCCCTCACTCAAGCTCAACAACTAGTAGCCCGCATACCGGAACTGATTGATTCCGGGCGATCGCAGCTGATGATGTTGAATGAGAAAGCAGACAGCCTTGGCTTCCCAATAAACCTTGATGCTTTGGTTGTACAAATCAACGACCGTGTGAAGGGACAATTACAGTCAATAGCAGGACAAGTTTTAAATCTGGCTGTGATCACAGTCACTAGCTTACTTGACTTTTTGTTGACAATGGTTTTAACCTTCTACCTCTTACAGCATGGAGACGAACTGTGGCAAAGTTTGGTTGATTGGCTACCCACGAGATTCCGTAATGCTTTTTCTGATACCGTACGCCTTAGCTTCCAAAACTTCTTTATCACCCAGTTAATATCATCCACCTGTATGGCTTCAGCGCTCATTCCCACATTTTTATGGCTGAAAGTACCATTTGGTTTGCTATTTGGCTTGACTATTGGCATTATGGCTTTGGTCCCTTTTGGTGGGTCTGTTGGTATAGCCATAACCACATTGATAGTCGCGTTACAAGATTTTTGGATGGGGGCGAGAGTATTAATTGCAGCGGTTATTGTTCAACAAATTTTAGAAAACTTAATTGCTCCCAGAATTTTAGGTAGTTTTACTGGTCTCAACCCTGTTTGGATACTGATTTCGGTTTTGACAGGTGCGAGAATTGGCGGACTTTTGGGTGTGATTGTAGCAGTACCTACTGCTGTTGTAATTAAAACTGCTTTGAGTGCTGTGCGTGCTTCGAGTAGCTCACAAGAGGAGGTGTCGGTACAAGATAGTCTCTCATCGGAAGAAATGAATGCACAATCTCACAGGGTACTACAAAAAGATATTCCCGCGCATACGAGTAGCCATAGTGTAGAGGTAGCTGCACCCGCTTCTGAAGATACGGCTTCTTCTGGAAATCAAACCCGTTCTGAAGTCAATCCTTCTAAGAAAGTGGCTCCACAATTGAACCCATAAACAAAATGCTTCCCGTCTGATTTTCACGAATCGCACAGAAAAAGGGACGGTCAATAATCATCTGAAATGGCTCTTCAGATGGTACTCTAGCTGACAATTGCACAATGCCTACGGAAGTTGCAGCTGCAGCTTCAGTACCTTCTTCATTGACTTCAACAAAAGTTTTATGCTTAACCTCACTGATTTTTAAATCTTTTCCCATACCGGAAAAATTAGCTCGATCGCTAAAAGCTTCACCCATACCTAAAGCCGTGAGAGCATCATTAAGGTTGACTCCATATTCCATTTTAAAGCGAGGTAAGCGCACAAATCCTTCCCTTTTTCTAAACTGAGCCATCCAATTTTCCCAGTTATTTGCAGTAAGATTTTGATAAAAGCTTTCTAGCGTAGAGTTTTGCTTAGGTAGAAAAATATAGAAGCTTACTTTACCATCATTGCCGTAAGGTAAACTAATCGCCTGAAATTCTTGGTTTTCATAATACCTATAATCACCCTTTTGTGACATCATAGGATGTTGTTTCTTTTCGCCGTTCGTCAGGTAAAAGGGATAGTCAGAGGTTTTTTGTTTGTCAAATTCCCGTGTCCAGTTACCTTTGAAATAAATAGCATTAATCAAAAATAACACTTGGTCTGGTTGAATTTTATCAACAATTTTGTTGATTTTGCCACGAGTGTTCTCATTCACCCAGCTATTTATAATATCGGGTGTGTCTGCGTCAGCAAAGTTTAACTTTGTCACTCTTGCTGTATAAAAATCTTGATTTCTTTCCATGAAATCAGGATTAAAGCTAGCTTCTTCATTTGCCCAAAGAGAATTTGCAATTGTAAGTTGTACTTTGGGATCGGCGTTTTCTAGAAGATTTTTCAACACAGCATTCGAGGAATTAATTTGTTGCAGGGACAATCCCTCTAACTCTAGCGCCCTCGCCATAGCTTCTCTTGTACTACCACTAGCACCGTTGTATGTCATGGCAAGGGCGATCGCAACACTTGAAGGTGAAACGAAAACATTTTGGTCACTGTTTTCCTTGAGAATTTCTGAAAACAGCTTGAAACCAAATTTTGTGTTAGCTGCAATGAGTTTGTTGTCAGGATCTGATATTTGTTTTGACATTGGTGATTCCGAACCAAGCAATGGCGGTTGGGCAAATGCACTTGTGCTAGCATTAGGTTGAGAATATCCTATAAAACCCATAAGGACAACGCCAGCAGCAGCTAGAGCGTAACGTCTCCCCAATCGAACACCATAGCGTCTTTGCAGGAATTTTTCGCGAGTGTTACTTGATTTCTGCTTCATGATACCACCATTTTTTCTTCATATTTGTCTTGACTATGACATTTCCGGTGGCTCAGCCATGAAGTGGTTACAGTTTTGGCAACAGCTATATGGGGAATTATGAATTATGAATTATGAATTATGAATTATGAATTATGAATTATGAAT
>JAWQFQ010000198.1:11263-18196 GCA_035967975.1 Scytonema sp. PMC 1070.18 | reverse complement strand
CAATCGCCCCAAAATGCCAAGGTTGTCCTGTTTTGTCTAGGAAAAATGTAGCGGGAACAGGGAGGAGCGACCTATTCCAATACTGCAAGGGATAGCGAAAATTTAGAAACCCGGTTTCTTCAAGAAACCGGGTTTCTGGAGCCTCGACTATCTTTAACCGAGCAGCATTGAGAGAAATCCGCAGATGTTCAATTAAAAACTAGAATTTGATAAATGCCGATAGTTATAACAAAAACCGGGTTCTTTCTGAATGTATTGCTTCAGAATATCTAAATCAACAAAGCAGTCAGCAACATCAATTAAGCTATCACTTATCATTGAACGCACGCTGACAACTTCCACCCGAACCCCTTGGTAGGATAGAGCATTGACAGCATAAGCTAAGTCTCCATCCCCACTCATAAGTACCGCCGTATCATAGTAAGGAGCTAAATTCATCATATCTACGGCGATTTCGACATCCAAGTTAGCTTTTTTAGAACCGTCAGGAAATAGGGTTAAATCTTTGGTGACGACACGGTATCCATTCCGGCGCATCCAAAGCAGAAAACCCTGTTGTTTATCATTGGCGCGGTCAACTCCAGTGTAGAAGAAAGCCCGCAAAAGCCTTGCATTTTCTGTTAAACAACAAAGTAATTTAGCGTAATCTATTTCAATCCCAAGCTGTAACCCTGCATGAAATAAATTGGCTCCGTCTATAAAAATAGCTACTCTACCACGATTTGAACTCCCAAAAATATATTTCCTATCCGTATTTTCTAAATTTTTCGCGTCTTCATATTCATTTGTATTAATATGTTCTTCTTCGTACCAATTGGCTTCCTCCTTAATTAATTTATATTTATTTTTTTCTCTAAAAGCAGCAATATTCATTTATACCTCGGATTTCAAATGAGATGATTTTTTTGAGTCAATTGGGTCAATTGGTAATATGGCAGTCTTAAATGAATCTTAAGAATACTCGTGATAGTCGTTCTAAGCCATTTGGTTATAGTCATTGGTCATCACCAAGTCAAAAGGACATACCGCTTTTCTTTAAAGCAGAATATCCGTTGATGAGTGGATAATATGTGAAGGAACAACACATAGCATTAATTCTATTGTAACTGGACAATAGCGAATCGTTAAAGAGCATCTTTTTTGTTAAATTCAGCTAAAGGGTGAAGGTTAACACCTAACGAAAACTTATCATCCTGGGGGAAAATAGGAGTTTAGGGGTGTAAGGGAAAGAACTGGCTCTCTTGTTGTGGTGTATGTAGGTTTTGAGTAGGTACTTAAAAATGTTTGCAAATAAACCAATCAAAGCAAAAAGGGAAAGTTAGCCTTCCCTTTGTTTTTATATTGTACAGATAATGGTCATGCTGATACTGCTATAGTCGCTTCAGAAGCTTCCGCCGCTTCATGAATTAGTCCTTGTACTGTCAGAACTGAGCAAGGGGCATTATGTAGCACATAATTGCTGACACTACCTAAAAACAACTCACTGAGACCCCTTCGACCGCGACGACCTACTATAATAAGGTCAGCGTTCCAACTGCGAGCTACATCGCAAATCATGCGACCAGGATCGCCAAAATTTTGAGAAAATTCTACATCAATACCTGCTTGTTTTCCTTTCTCGGCAAGGGAAGAGAGCAGATTATGTCTCTCTTGCTTCAGATTTTCCCACTGCATCATATATCTATTAACAGCTTCAGTGTGCAAGGCTGGATACACGCCATTGGGTTGTAAAAACACGGGATTGAGCTGCGAGCTTTCAAAAGGAGATAAAACGTGTAGCAACAAGACGTTTGCGGAAACTGATTTTGCTAAAAATATAGCTTCATCGAAAATGTGTTGGGAAATTTCAGAATCATCGATAGCAACTAAAACTTTGTGAAACATAATACAATCCCTCAGCTTTATTAAACTTTTCTGAATTTAAATTAAAAAAAACAAAAATAAGATAAAAAATGTATTTTCTAAAACATTTTCATCCTTATTCAACTCACTTTACATTTATAGTTATATAAGAAAAGTTTGAAGATTTTGTGAAGAGTAGGGATTTTTTATAAATAGTCGTGCAAAATAAATCATTTACTCCTTTCCCGCTCGAAGATTACCTATTTAAATGAACCGCGTTCGCGTAGCGTCCCGCAGGGAAGTCGCGATCAGGTCGCGTCTCGTTCGCGGTAGCGTCCCGCAGGGAAGAGAAGAGCGCGTTCGCGGAGCCTCTCGAAAGAGAAGCGTCTCGTTCGCGTAGCGTCTCGAAGAGAAGAGAAGAGAAGAGAAGAGAAGAAAGAGAAACATATGATCGGTCATCTTATGGCGGGAAGGGAGTAGCCGGGAGTAGCGACAGGTAACAGGTCTTCTGGCGATATTACCGAAATTGAGTTATTTGAACACAGCCAGAAAATTTTCTGTGCGATCGCAAGCATTCAGCTGTCAGCTTTTCAGTAGTCAGCCAAGAACTGAAAGCTAATGGCTGATAGACAAATGCTCATGTGCAATTTAATATATAAGCGGTTACTCAATTTGTTTTATATTCACAAATAAGAGGACGTAGATTTGATAAGCTTTACCCGTAGCCCTAATAGTGTTCATTAAGATTTGTCTGGGTGCATTGAGAGTGCAGGGCTCAATCCCTAACTTGGGTCAACTCTTGGCTACACCTGAATCTTCATTTTTGAGATGTCCGAGTTGAGAACTGTATAACTTTAGCTACAAATTGTAAGTGTTTAGCTGTTAGTACCTTAGCCGTAGCACGAGCGAAACATATTTTCGGGCGTGTATGTGGGGGCTTTTAGTAGAGTAGTTTAACATCTCTACAGCTCTTCATAGCTGCAGTGCTGATTACTAAAGGCTAAACGCTTACTACAAATCTTAATTCTTGAACCTGACTGACTGACGCGATTTCAACAATGAATTAAGAGTTTAATAGCGAGACGAAGATCGTGAAATACTTTTTTCTATCCGAGGGTTGGAAAGTTGGCAGAGTGTGGGCGTCTGATGGACTTTGGCAGATGACCGCATGGCGACGCCAACCAGATATTCAGCAACTGAATGTCTGTTTAGTAGAACGCAACGAAGTGTTGTGGCTGTACCGTGTTGAGGACACCGTGGTTATGGTGGAAGTGACGCCAAAACAAGTCCCAGTGGAAAAATCCAGTCAAGCGATCGGACAAGTAGTGCTTAAACGATTGATAAGCGCTGAACAAGTTATCGATCGCCTAGGGAATGCATCGGCAAAATGTCAGATGCAAAATCTGGAGACAATGGTTTAAGAGTAGGGGTGTAGGGGTGTAGGGGTGTAGGGGTGTAGGGGATGTTCACTACACCCTACCCCCCAAACCCCACACCCCATAGTATTACGTGAACGCTTGTGTCGATACGCTTGCAATCAGCTCCATCAAAAGTTACACTTTTTTAAACATTCTCATTTTTGTCATGGCAACTGTTACTCTACGAGATAATGCTCTCGGTGTGAGTACAGGTTGCCGAACAACCCACACTGTCTGAATTTATATAAGACAAAGTTGTGGAGAAGCTTAGGCTCAGGCAATAACAAAAACAGAAAACTTGCTTTGTAAACAAAAATCATCGAGGAGGAGCGTAGTCGATGGGACTACCCTGGTATCGAGTACATACAGTTGTTCTGAATGACCCAGGGCGGCTGATTTCTGTACACCTCATGCACACAGCCTTAGTAGCAGGCTGGGCTGGTTCTATGGCGTTGTACGAGCTAGCTATTTATGACCCCAGCGACCCAGTTCTTAACCCCATGTGGCGTCAAGGAATGTTCGTGTTGCCCTTCATGGCACGCTTGGGTGTAGTTGGCTCTTGGGGAGGCTGGAACGTAGTTGGCGCTCCCAGTTATGACCCCGGTTTCTGGTCGTTTGAAGGTGTTGCAGCTGCTCACATCGTTCTGTCTGGTTTGCTTTTCCTTGCTGCTGTTTGGCACTGGGTTTACTGGGATTTGGAATTGTTCCAAGATCCCCGAACTGGTGAACCCGCTCTTGACTTGCCAAAAATGTTTGGCATTCACCTGTTCTTATCTGGTTTACTTTGCTTCGGTTTTGGTGCTTTCCACCTCACTGGATTGTTCGGACCAGGGATGTGGGTTTCTGACGCCTACGGCTTAACTGGTCACATCCAACCAGTTGCACCGGAGTGGGGACCGGATGGATTTAACCCGTTTAATCCTGGCGGTGTTGTCGCTCACCATATTGCTGCTGGTATTGTCGGTGTAATTGCTGGCTTATTCCACCTCACCGTTAGACCTCCAGAAAGGCTTTACAAAGCCCTGCGGATGGGTAATATCGAAACCGTACTTTCTAGCAGTATTGCTGCTGTATTCTTTGCGGCATTCGTTGTTGCCGGCACCATGTGGTACGGTAGTGCAACCACCCCAGTGGAATTATTTGGTCCTACCCGCTATCAGTGGGATCAGGGTTACTTCAAGCAGGAAATTGACCGCCGCGTACAAGCTAATCTTGCCCAAGGTGCTTCCCTGTCTGAGGCTTGGTCGCAAATTCCTGAAAAACTTGCTTTCTATGATTACGTCGGTAATAGTCCTGCCAAAGGTGGTCTATTCCGTACGGGTGCTATGGACAAGGGTGATGGTATTGGCCAATCTTGGAAAGGTCACTCAGTATTCCAAGATGCTGAGGGACGTGTGCTGTCAGTACGTCGTCTCCCCAACTTCTTTGAAACCTTCCCTGTGGTATTGACCGACGAGGATGGTATTGTCCGTGCTGACATTCCATTCCGTCGTGCTGAATCTAAATACAGCTTTGAACAAACAGGTGTTACCGTTAGCTTCTTTGGTGGTGACCTCGACGGTCAAACCTTTGACGATCCCGCTGAAGTGAAAAAGTGGGCGCGTAAGGCTCAAGGTGGAGAAATCTTTGATTTCGACAGAGAAACCTTGAACTCTGACGGTGTATTCCGCACTAGCCCCAGAGGTTGGTTTACCTTTGGACACGCTGTATTTGCTTTACTGTTCTTCTTTGGTCATATTTGGCACGGTTCTCGAACAATTTACCGGGACGTGTTTGCTGGTATCGACCCAGACCTCGAAGAACAAGTCGAATTCGGTGTCTTTGCTAAGGTGGGTGACCTCTCCACTCGTAAGAAAGAAGCCGTTTAGACTAAGGTAGAGGTATAAAGGATGAAGTATGTGTAAAGGTAGAAGTATGAAGAAGTGCTGAGTATCTGACGGCAAGAAAGGTCAAGCAATTTTTTCATATTTCATCCTTTACAATTCATCCCTTTTTTTTCAGTATCTTGGTATACTGTTTAGTAGAGATGGTGGGTAAATAGGCAGGTACTTGAGCTATGGAAAGCGTTGCATATATCCTGATTTTGGCATTGGCTATAGGAACACTCTTTTTCGCGGTTGCTTTTCGCGAACCGCCCCGCATTCAAAAGAAAGACGAGTAATAATTTGTAATTTGCAATTCGTAATTCGTAAATTAGGGGCTGATAGCTAACAAATAATGAATTGCGAGTTGAGGCTCTTCAAGAAAGCTGCTACCATATCTGGTAGCAGCTTTTGTTAATAAAACAAAATCTCTCTCTTACACCCTTACACCCTTACACCCCTTATAAAATTAATTTCTTGACTAATAGAGATATTACTCTGATATAATGTATGATCTGGAAGTTGATATGTTCAGATCAGCTCTGCTGCGCTAGTATGTTAAAGGATGTAAGTGTGTTATGCCTGTGTGTAGGCTCTTGCATATACATCGCTAGGAGGCAAAACCTTTACGGAGAAAAGTAACCGGGAAACAATCAGCATGGTCAATCAGAAAACAATCGCCCCTGAAATTGGATTTACTCACGACGATTTCGCTGCTCTACTTGACAAGTACGATTATCACTTTAGCCCAGGTGATATAGTACCAGGTACAGTATTTAGTATAGAGCCACGCGGCGCTCTGATTGACATTGGTGCTAAAACAGCAGCATATATACCTATACAAGAAATGTCTATCAACCGGGTAGATAGCCCGGAAGAAGTATTACAATCCAACGAAACGCGAGAGTTTTTCATCCTTACAGATGAAAACGAAGATGGTCAATTAACGCTTTCTATTCGCCGTATTGAGTATATGCGTGCTTGGGAACGCGTGCGACAGTTGCAAGCAGAAGATGCAACCGTTCGTTCTGGCGTCTTTGCCACCAATCGCGGTGGTGCTTTGGTGCGGATTGAGGGATTACGCGGGTTTATTCCTGGCTCCCACATCAGCACTCGCAAACCGAAGGAAGAGTTGGTAGGTGAAGAACTGCCGTTGAAGTTCCTAGAAGTGGATGAAGAGCGCAATCGTCTTGTTCTATCTCACCGCCGAGCATTGGTAGAACGTAAGATGAACCGTCTTGAAGTCGGTGAGGTTGTCATTGGTACTGTTCGTGGTATCAAACCCTATGGTGCCTTTATTGATATTGGTGGTGTCAGCGGTCTGCTGCACATCTCTGAAATCTCGCATGAGCATATAGATACTCCTCATAGTGTATTTAACGTCAATGATGAAGTAAAAGTCATGATCATTGACTTGGATGCAGAACGCGGTCGTATTTCCCTGTCTACCAAGCAGCTCGAACCTGAACCAGGTGACATGATTAAGAATCGTGACCTGGTATACGATAAGGCAGAAGAAATGGCTGCTAAGTATCGCGAACAGCTATTAGCTAAGCAGCAAGGTATTGTCCTTACACCTACTGAAGGTGCTGAAGCGACAGCGGAAACTATAGTAGAACAAACTACAGAAGAACCCGTAGCGGAAACTACAGAAGAACCCGTAGCAGAAACTACAGAAGAACCCGTAGCAGAAACTACAAATGAACCCGTAGCAGAAACTACAAATGAACCTGTAGCAGAAACTACAAATGAACCCGTAGCAGAAACTACAAATGAACCCGTAGCAGAAACTACAAATGAACCCGTAGCAG
>JAWQFQ010000198.1:0-11163 GCA_035967975.1 Scytonema sp. PMC 1070.18 | reverse complement strand
AAACTACAGAAGAACCTGTAGTAGAAACTACAGAAGAATCCGTAGCAGAAACTACAAATGAACCCGTAGCAGAAACTAAGGTGGAAACTACTGAGGAAATACCAACTGTAGTGAAAGAGGAAATACCAGCAGCGATTGAAGAGTAATCCAAGCAGTCGTTGCATTGATATGCAGCGGCTAATCAGGCTAATTGATATAATTCTTGGAAGAAAAAGGGGGTACTAATCTCTCTTTTTTCTTGTTTTGAGAGTTTTGGATAAAATTTAAAGTTTGGTATAGATTAAGTTTAAGTATACGCGATATTAGTTGACGTGTTGAGGGTTGGCGAAGGGTGTAGAGCATCGGTACAGTTATGCCAAAAACCCGGTAACTTCTGTGTTGGCTTAACGAAAAATCAGTCTTTTCGACGACAGAAGCCGGGTTTTTTCGCCCAGCTTTGTGAATACTGTACCGGCGCAATAGAAACCCGGTATCTCCAAGATACCGGGTTTCTAAATATCTACTTAACACCAATTGTATTACTCCAGACCTCACACCCCTATCTCTTAAAAAACCTTGGATAAGCATTAGTCAATAGTTCTTCATATCTCCGGTGCGCCCATTTTGTTATGTCGTATTCTGCTGCTAGCTCCCTATAATCTTCAGAGGTAATAATCGTGTTTAACTTTACTTGAATTTCTTCTAGGTCTGCACTATGGATTGAAATTATCTGTTTTTTGATTAATTGTTGGAGATTAACGCAACTTTGGCTACCTTGAAGATGAACAATTTCACGACCATTACCAACTAAATCTACAAAATTGTATAGGTGAGTGCTCATACCTTTAACATCACGTGTTCCCATGACTTCACTCAAATTGTGAAGATTAAAAGACTTTTTAAGCGCTTTATATTCATTCTTTGAACCGTGTGCTTTACAATCAGTAATAACCTTGTAACATTCCTTGCACAACTGTTGATAGTGCGTTATTTGTTCATAGTAATTATCTACAGGTTCTGCAATGTTGTACTTGTCTAACGCATCACATATTCTCTCTGTTAGCGCCAAAAACTGTTTTGCTTGATGAACACCAAAAGGTCTAATCAGAACGGGAAAAGAAATGGTTTCAACCTCTATTCGAGAGTTCAATGGCTCTATATTAGGATTTTCCTTTAGCCAAGTATTACAAGTCAGTGCTACTAGCTCTTTATAAGAGAGAGGTTGGAAAGGTAAAAGTACTTCGTTTAAAGAGTTTTTTAGTCGTTGATACTGGTACTCTAGTAATTCTCTTTTCTTGTTCTCTTCTTCAATAGCTGCTTGCTCGCGTTCTTCTTGCCTTTGTTTCCGTATTGCAGCAGCTTTGCGAGCCGATTCTCTGCGCTTTTCCGATCGCTGTCTCCACTGTTGAAATTCCTCACTTGATTCTGCTTGTTTAACTCGGTCAATCAAGTACAAACACACAGGAGAAGCGTTGCGGTACTTTAGATTTCTGGCATTCTTGTCCTCATCGCCAAGAAACTTTTTGATGGCTGCATCCGTCCATCCGCGAATAATTTTTAAATCTGTTTTGGTAATAAATTCTGCGGACATTTTTTAAGATTCCTTGTTTTATTTTTGATAAGAGTATAAGGGTGTAGGAAGAAATTGTGTTGTTGTAAGCATTCAACTGTCAGCTATTAGCGATCGCCCAATGATTGGGAGAGGGTTGTTCTACTTAGAGCAAGACGGTGAATAAAAACGGAAACGGTAACCATTATGTTCCCATAAGAACGTTAGAAACGAGGATGAGTGATACCTAAAGGGCGAGCGGGTTTCCGTTTCATTAAAACCGGAAAAATCTGCCAGCCTCATTACACGTAATGGGTTTAGCGCCAACGATGTTGAAAGGAATTATCCCCCCTAACCCAAGATTTTGGGTGCAAAACTAGTTAATTTTAGGGGGGATTTTTCCGGAGGCTGGCAGATTTTTACACGTTTAGACCCAACCGTACCGGATCGCATAACCAAGATAATACGACTTGTGCTTGTCAGTTACTCATCTTTAAAGATGTCCAAACTATTAAGGTGCGCTTGTTAGTTTTTCTCAAATATCCTCTAAAATAGCAAAGAGAATTCAATCAGTGAAGAGTTATCAAGCCAAAGAGTTCAGTATCACTTTTTAACAGAACTGTAAGCGGAAGGCATAGACAATGCTTGCAAATGTTCACAGTTATACTAAAAGAAAAGTTGCGGAAGCCGTAGATGGTAAGCAGTGCAGGGATTACGGACAAAATAAAAAGCTTGAATGACCTCCAGACGCGCTGTCATTTGCATCAAGCAGAAGATGATCGCCCAGTATTCGGCATAGCAACAAACAGTGACGAGTTTGTATTTGTTAAACTCTGATTAGGGAACTTACCACAGTACGATGTATCGCGAACATTCTCGCTATTTCCCCGACGCCACCAACTAAGTGAAGTGTTGCAGATTCTAAAGCGCCTCGGACAAACTGTCCTACACGAAATGTAACATTCTCGTAAAGACTGTTCATAGCCATTAGCCATCAGCCATCAGCCATCAGCCATCAGCCATTAGCCATTAGCCATTAGCCATTAGCCATTAGCCATTAGCCATCTCTATATTTTCGACAATTTTGAAACCGGGCTCATTAACTGAGTGAACTCACCGTCTTGAAACGTCACATCCCAGTTAGTGGGTAAGCGATAGGGATTAGGATTGTCTTTTGTTGGTATACGCCTGAAAATATATTCACATTTTACTCCATATAGTTTAGTTTCCGGAGTTACCCCCCAATCCCCAATATATGCACCTGTGAGAGTTGCACCTCTCAAATCAGCTTTATGAAATTGCGTCTTGATCAGATTAGCTCTGGAGAAATCAGCATATTGTAAATTCGATTCATTAAGTTTAGCTGCAACCAAGCTAGCATCTCTGAAATTAGCACCTTGCAAATTCATACCTTGCAAGTCCCAACCATCTAAATTTCTATTTTGTAAGTTTTTTGTTACGAGTAACTGTTGTATATCTTGATGTTCAAGATATGTTGTTCTGACATCAGCGCGATTCAGTTGTTTTGACTGAAACCAGCAGGTACGCGTCAAGTTTGATTTGACGAAACTAGCATTCTTCAAGCTTGCTTGCGTAAAGTCAGCATCTGTTAAATTGCTTCCTTGGAAATTGGTTCCATATCGAGCCACCAACCCCATAGCTAGATTGCGAATCCAAGTTTGCCTTTTATCTTCAAATAAAGCCCGACAACTAATATCAGTTGACAGTAATATTGTTAAGATTGCTACAGTAACTGACAGTGCTCCTACTAATAGACCGCCCATTTTCACAGCTAATACCATCACTGCTCCTGCTACAGCCCCCGCGACTGAGACTGTGACTGTAACTGCTAATAACCCAGTCACAGTTCCTGAGACTGCTGCCGATCCAGCTATAACAACGACCCCTATTGCAGCTAAGATAACTGAGACAGTGGCTGTAGTTACAACTGCTACTAACGCCGCCAATTCCATCACTCCTGTCTCAGTACCTGTCCTCACCCAGGCGACTGCTACCATCCCAGCCCATACTATCGCTGCTAGCCCAGCCCATGTCACTGCCATAATCAAAAATCCACAAGCTGCGGATACGCCCCGACGTAGAGTGATGAGAAAAAAGATGAGCAAGATGATTAAGCTGACCACACTAACATAGATATTTTCGCGATCGCCATTCGCTAATAGAAATCCCAATAGAGACCCACCAATAGCTGATAGGAATCCCGATAATGCTGACAGCAGTAGTGCAATTGTCACTAGGGTAATTGCCCAACGACGTTGCAGTCCTGTTTTTGCATTGCTAAAATTTACTCCTACAAGAATAGCGTCTCTAAAGTCAGTACCTCTTATATCAGAAGAGGAGAAGTCTGCGCCTGTTAGGTCTTGTCCTTTGAAGGACTTACCTCTGAGCTTGGCACGGTGGTAGTTTTGAGCCACGTTCAATTACAGTAAAATAGGGAAACTTTTACTTTTTGTTGTAGCATAACAGTTTTTGGGAAGTTTTAGATATCCGTCCTAGTCATACCGTGGCAATGTTAAACCGAGATCATATAGATAGCACATCTACAAACAGAGCAGCAAAGTATATGCCTCCACGGGGATGGCGGAGAACTTTCCACAGCGTCCGCGCCCGTCTCCTAGTCTGGTACTTTTTATTAACAGCTTGTACGGCGACATTTTCCATACAAGCAACTCGACAGATATACTGTGATGACCTCAAATCACGAGCGGATGCTTCTTTGATTAAGGAGGTAGACAGATTTAGGTTATTAGAAGGAAAGTACAGTCAAAAGAAATCTGGAAGTCATTTAAAAACGACTAAACTATTTGATAAATTCTTAACGACCTACGCCCCAACACGCAACGAGTATATTATTACTCTCATCAATAACGAAATCTATAAGTACAAACCGATTTTACCTTCAGACCTACTGGAGGAGTATCCAAGTCTGATGCGTCAATGGACTCAGTTGAAAAAGTCAAAAAACGGTTACTTGCAAACTTCCACACACAGAGTTCGGTATGTGGCTTATCCAGTGAATGTAGGAGGAGAAAGCGGTGTGCTCATTGCAATTCATGATGCATCAGCCGCCTTTCAAGCAGGTACAAATGCGATTTTCTTAGTAATGCAGGTAACACTAATTGTCCTGCTGATATTTTTCCTTCTCGCATGGATAACAGCTGGTAGAGTTCTGTATCCAGTACGTCTATTGACCAAAACGGCTCAATCGATTACTGAGTCAGATATGACACAACGGATTCCCGTGAAGGGGACAGATGAAATTGCTGAGTTAACCAAAACGTTTAATGAAATGCTCGATCGCCTACAGTTTGCTTTTGATAGCCAGCAAAAATTTCTCAATGATGTCAGCCACGAGTTACGGACTCCTATCACTGTGATTCAAGGTCATCTGGAGATGTTACGGTTTTATCCAGACAGACAGGAGGCGACTCTTGCTCTGGTTATGGATGAATTAGATCGCATGAGTCGCTTGGTCAATGACCTTCTATTACTAGCTAAGACGGAACGACCAGATTTTTTGAGACTGAAACCGGAAGAACTTGATTGGCTGACAGAAGAAATTTATCTCAAAGCGCGATCGCTAGCCAATCGCGATTGGCGTTTGGAGTCTAAAGGTTTGAGCCCAATTATGGTAGACCGTCAACGGTTAACTCAAGCAGTGATGAATTTAGTACAAAATGCAGTCCGACATACGAGTGATGGTGCTACCATTACACTTGGTTCTTCTGTAAAAGGGGATTATGCATATATTTGGGTACGCGATACTGGAGAAGGGATTACCCCGGAAGACCAAAAACGCATCTTTGAGCGTTTTGTTAGGGCGACGGGCGACCATCATTCAGAAGGACATGGCTTGGGACTGGCGATTGTCCAGGCGATCGCTGTTGCTCATAGCGGTTGGGTTGAACTTTCCAGTCTTCTGGGTTATGGATCTACCTTCACTCTTGTGATTCCCCTTTCTGCTGAAAGAGACGACCGAACTCATGAATCGGATTCTTATCGCCGAAGACAATCCTCGCATCACCTCCTTCCTGGAAACGGGGTTACAAGCGCACGGATTCACAACCATCATCGCCACGACCGCTCGTGATGTCCTAAGTATGATAATTAGTAGCGATTTTGACTTATTAATTCTGGACTTGGGCTTACCAGATAGAGATGGGTTGGATGTACTCCAAGAGCTACGGGGAAGGGGTGAAACTCTACCGATAATTGTGCTAACTGCTCGTGATAGTGTAGATGATACGGTAGCAGGCTTGGAAGGAGGTGCCGATGATTACATTACCAAACCGTTTCGTTTTGAAGAACTACTAGCTCGTATCCGCGTGCAATTACGGAACCGCCATATACCCAGAGTCAAAGAAGCAACAACTTTAAGAGTCGGTAATATTGCTCTAGATTTGTTAACAAGAGAGGTTTGGGTTGGGGAAAGGTTAGTAGAGCTTTCCACCCGTGAATTTATTTTAGCAGAGGTACTTTTGCGTCATCCAATGCAAGTCATGAGTCGAGAACAATTGCTCAATCGGATTTGGGGCTATGACTACGATCCGGGGTCAAATATTGTTGATGTCTATGTCGGACACCTGCGTAAAAAATTGGGAAGCGATCGCATTGAAACAGTCAGAGGTATAGGTTATCGCTTACGAACTTAAACCCAAGTTTAATGGTTTGTAGTAGCGCAAAGAGCGCATGCACCACAACTACAGAGGTAAGAATTAAAGCAATGTAGGTTTTGCCCTAAATTAAAATTTGGGCTTAAAGCTCAAACCCGTTAAAACGGGTTAAAAGCCATGTGTAGCCAGATTTATCTGACTTTAGTTAAAAGCGGATCTTAAATTATGTTAGCAGCGTTAAAAAGATTCACCAATCAGTTGCAAAGCCGTTTTATACTTAAACATTGGCATAGTTTGACGTGGTTTCCACAACTAATGATTACCATCGCATGCTCAATAGAGTCAACAGACATGAGTGTAACCTCACCAATCTTGTTTCAACCGTCGCTGGTGAGGAATCAACGGTAATATAGAAGCAGAGCCAGTTGCAACACTGCTGTATTCCAGCTATGAAACCCTTCCCGATTGCTCAATCAGATCCACCGCAGCCGCCAGCGCAAGTTCTCCCGACGATGTATGATCTTCCCAGTGAAGACCCAGAGGAACCAGGTTTGCCAGATGAATTTCATGACCTCCAACCCCAACTGTTAAGTTGGACTGTGCGCTTGAAGAACTACACGCAAGATGAGTTGTTTACAGGTACGGATTTAAATTTGTATTATGATGCAGCCCATCCCCAATGGCACAAACGTCCCGATTGGTTCTTAGCGGTGGAAGTACCACGTTTGTACCCAGGGGGAGATTTGAGACGTAGCTACGTCACCTGGATTGAGGGAAGAAATCCCTTCGTTGTTGTTGAACTTCTCTCTCCGGGTACGCAAACGGAAGACTTAGGTAGATATGCCCAAGAAGAACCAGAGGTGGAAGAATCACCTCAACCACTCTTAAGTGCAGAATTGCCTACTTCTGAAGAAAATCATGCTCAAGTTACCAAAAACACTCCACCAACGAAATGGTTCGTGTATGAGCAACGCTTAAGAGTGCCATACTACATCGTGTTTAGTCGCTACACAAATCGTCTACGGTTCTTTCAACTAGAAGGAGCGCATTACCAAGAACAACCCCTAGATGCGGAAAATCCCCGCGTCTGGATTCCGGAATTGGAAATAGGATTGGGATTGTGGTTTGGAAAGTTCTTGGGGATTTCTCGGTTGTGGTTGCGGTGGTATGATGCTCAAGGCAATTGGATACCAACTGATGCTGAACAACAACAACTCGAGAAAGAGCTAGCCCAACAGCAGCTCGATATTGAACGAAAAAGGGCTGAACAACAACAACTCGAAAAAGAGCTAGCCCAACAGCAATTGCTACAGACAGCACGCAATTTACTTTCCTCAGGAATGTCAATTGCACAAGTCAGCCAAGTGACTGGATTGTCTGAAACTGAGGTGCAAAAGTTGCTTTAACTGTCAACTCATTCTTGATGTGGTTGACAACGTTTATAAAACAGAAAAAGGTGTTTGAGTTTTTCACGGACACGCGATCGCAAGCTCTTTGGTAACATAACAACACAATCATGCTATACTTTGAGCGGTCAGCTTTGCTGCTATCAGCTTTCAGCCAAAACCTTATAGCTCATAGATTCTAGCTGAATCAAAAGCTCAGTTTGTTCCCGTGCAAAGTATATTAACCTTCTTTTACCATCCAAACCAAAAAGCCCAAAATTTGCTCAATGGGAGGTAAAGGATAATCATTTAAATCTATTGTGACAACTTGTGCCTCTAGTTTGAGAAATCGCCATTGTGTACCGCTGGTGACACAGCCGTAAACAACTTTGATTGGTTGAGCGGAGGCTTCATTAAAGCGTTGCATAGCAACCATCTCAGCAATACACTGTCCAAGTCCCAACTTCAAATCTGCTTTTTTTGCTTCTACAACAACTATAGTAGGAGCTTCTACAGTTAATTGTTCAGGCGATCGGCTAACCAAAAAATCGCACACTCCATTGAGCCCTGCATCTATATCTACATCAAACTGTTCCCCAGAAAAAACGCTGATTTCTCGGTTGAAAATACGTCGCACCTCTAAAAGTACGGGATTGATAATGACTTCGGAACGGGCTTTTTCTGTACCTACTGCTATTGCCCAAGGCAAATCTTCTAGTATTGTTTCTAATCTAGAGCTAGGGGTTATTGGTGCAATTGTATCTGGAAAAAATTTTACCCCTTCCTGGAGAGTCAGTTTCAAATCCCGCTTCGCTTTGTCGATAGTAAATTGACTGTAGGGCATAAGAAACTATAAATATAAATTTATGTAGTAGTTAAGAGTTTTATTCTAATTATACGCGCAATACGTACTCGAATTAAAAAACCGCAGATGCACGCGGATAAACGCAGATATATTGTACTTCATTTAAACGAAAACTTCTATAATTACTCCCTTCTCACTATAAGATTACCGATCTGCTTTTCCTCTTTCTTCTCTTCTCTTCCCTCCGGGACGCTGCGCGAACGAGAGGCTCCGCCAACGAGACGCTTCTCTTTCGAGAGGCTCCGCCAACGCGAATGCGCTCTTTGCGTCTTTGCGGTTCATTTAAATAGGTAATCTACCCTACGGGAACGCCTGACGGCGAACGGGCGGAAAGAGAGTTGGTTCTAAACAACGTCCTTTTTGTCCTAATCTCAGTCTATCTCGTTGGTAAACTGCTTGAAATGCCTTGACAATTTCGCTGTCTTCTGTCATGAGAAGTTTTGATAGGGAACGGGGAAAGTCTTTACAGAGTAATCCCCAATCACTAGGAGTCGCTAATCCAAGTTCCCATAAAAATGACCGGATATTTTCATTTTGACGGGTGAGGGTTGTTGTCCAATTGTCTAGGTTTTGACTGGAGTTTAAGTGGGGATTGAATTTGCGGAGAATTTCAACGCTAAACAACTCTCCACCTTTAGCGATCGCATCAGTTTTGAAATCGCGCTGGTTGAGGGTATGCTGAGTTTTCCCATCACTACCTACAATCACCAGTGCTTTCCCATCGTCGTTTAAAACGAAGGGAAGTATATCAATGTAAGTGAAAAGGTTTTCGGCGCTGGCGTTGTAGATGCGAGGGAGGGTTTTGCAAGCAATCAGAATTCTCTGGGAGACATAGCACCGCAAACAAAGCCCTGCTAATGCTTGGTTGCGAACATCGCGATCGCCACGGAAAATTTCCCACAAAACACCTTGAAGATGTTTGTTTTGTTCTCGCGAGAGTGTGCGGTTGATTGCGTGGGAAAATTGTGTCTTAAAAAATACCTCCGCTTGAGGAATTGGCTTTGATTTGTAGCCATCTACAAGTTTATTTGCCATGATTCTTGGAGAATCTATCATCCACATTGTCCAGTAGTTTGATGGAAATACCATAGTTCTTCAAATCACCTTGCACCTGAGAGAACTCGAAATCAAGCCTTCAGAGATGGGGTTTGGTTTCATCTTCTGGAGGCTACATTTATATATAAGTTGGGTTTTTTTCACTTATACAGATAACAATACTGCGTAGGATTTGCGACAATTAGAAACCCGGTATCTCCAAGATACCGGGTTTCTGACACCTCAAAGACTAACCAAGTAGTATTGATACAGATAAGGCGATCGCATTCATATTTTTGAGCCTAGTACCGCTTCGCGAAAGTCAAAAGTCAAAAGTCAAAAGTCAAAAGTATTATATATCAAGGCTTTTGGCTATTTGAAATGGTCTATTTATTTCCGCCGACGTGTACTAGATGTTTCGCCTACGCATTATTCATATTCTGCGTCTTATGTCAATTACTTTTGGACTGGCGTTTTAGTTTTGCGTTGTTCGTGGGCTTCATTTCACACCATCGCACACCCGCTTATCCTCTTCAGTCACATTTGAGCGATCGGCTTGATTATTATGGATATTGAGAATTAGCTCATCACATCCACGTTTCAATAATCTTTCTAAATCAAAATCCGATATGATATAGCTCTATGTTGTCATCACTATTTGTGGATGTACAATCACAATCCCTTCCCTATTAGAGAAATCATCAGTATTAAAAGTTAATAAATGCGTCACCCCATGCTCTAACATTACGGCAATTAACCTTGCATCATGAACACGCTTACCCATCACTTTGTAAGCAGTCACATAATTTAACCAACGGCTAAATACTTGCGGAGTCTCCTCAAGAAGTGGGAACTGACTCAAAAGCTGCTCTATCTCAGTGCGAGTTTTTTCAGCAGTCCACCCCAAACCATTGACTTCGACTGGACGGGTAGCGACAACCCAGAATTCAATTATATTTTGACTGGTGATATATACTTGATGACCTTGGATGAGGAGTTTTGCAGTTGCTTTGCCTGCAAGCAGATGGAATTGAGAATTCCCATCACTCATCCGCAATAAGATGTTGGTGTCTAAAAGATAGGCAGTCATTACTCGTACATATTTTCTCGGCGTAGTGCTTCATCGGGTAAGTTAGAACCGCCCTCGTGGCTGAGTACCCATTGCATCAAACGCTCAGCTCGTTCTTCAGGTGTCGCAGTTACCCAAAATGGTTGGGGCTTGCTCTGTGGGGAGAAAATTAACCTTCCATTATCGACTTCAACTATGAAGCGTGTATTGGGCTTGATTGCCTCTAAAATTTTCTTAGGCAAAGATAGCAGCCCATTTTCGTTAATTTCAACAATTGGATTCATAAATTTTACCTCTTTGCTATCTACGAGCTCTAACTTTTCCTTCTGGTGTTAATCTCGGATCAAGAAGCAGCAAACTCGTTCCACAACTTACCTCTAATTGTCGCACAATTTATCATAAATACTTCCACAATGTCTTCTTGGGGTAGTTGTTACAGTACTATACTATTGCTTCAATATCGCACACCCGCTTATCCTCTTTAGTCACATTCGAGCTCGCGACAATTAGAAACCCGGTATCTCCAAGATACCGGGTTTCTGGCACCTCTAACTAAGTAGCATTGATACAGACAAGGCGATCGCATTCATATTTTTGGCTCTTCCGTACTTGTTATGCTAAAATAACAAGTACGGAATCGGGAACAG
>JAWQFQ010000197.1:0-18224 GCA_035967975.1 Scytonema sp. PMC 1070.18 | reverse complement strand
TAGGGGGATATTGAATATGATTGCTACTGATGAAAGGACTTTTCAAACATCCTCTCATACACACATAACACAGCCTGGAAACTGTCGCTTTAGTGCAGGAAACACCGGACAAGGCGCTTGGTCTTGTAAATTCTCCGGCTTACTCCAAGTAAATGGAGCTTTCTGCGCCGCAGACATCCATAGTAGACGTTTAGCCCTCGTCATCGCAACATAAAGTAAACGATACTCCTCAGATATTTTCAGGTGTCTAGCCTGTTCCCAAGCTGCAGTGACGCTAGGTATGGTAGACTCTTCATGAAGAGCCGCACGAATTTGGGCGCGAGCCACTTCTGATAAAGTAAAATTCCCTAAAAATTGGCTTTGGGGAGGAACCCAAAATCTACCAGGAATTAAATTTTCATGTAGAAAAGGTAGAAAAACATAATCCCAATCCAAACCCTTGGCTTTATGCATAGTAATAATCGTCAATTGACCCCGACGGGTATAACGTGCTTCTAAATCTTCTGTTTCCACTGGTTCAAATCGTTCAGAACTGACAATTTCACTCAATACATTTAGCATTGTTGCCATTGAAGCATTACCAGCTACTTGAATGTTGACCCGTTCTGCAAGTTTATCAGCTGTTGCAAGTTCGGCTTGGTCGTACTGCAGTACTAGTGCAAGGAAGGAAATCAGTTGGTAAAGGGGCAGCTCCATCCTTGCCCGAAGTAAACTTCGACACAAACGAGCCGCTTTTTGCACTGATTCCGTTTGAGGTGCGGCTAAAGGACCGGGATACAGAAACTCTTCGGGTAAAGTCGCAAGGGCGTTGAGGTCTTGGGTTTCAATCAATCGTCTTTGGACAAAAACTTCTAGTGTGCTTTTGAGATAATCAGGGGAATGAGGACGATCGCAAAATTGCAGCAGTGCCAAAATTTCCGTAGGGACATTAGAATGGCGATCGCGTTCTCCCACATCATACAGTAGAATCTGATACTCTTTGCAAATTGGTGCCAGAGCCTCTGCTAACCAACGTCCCTGACGATTTTCCCGCACTAAAATAGCTCCACTAATATCCGTTGGATTCTCAGCAAATAAATCAACAATCCTTTCTGATAGTAACTCAACTGTGTGATGAATATCACGAGGGGTATACAATTCCACTCCCCGTCCTACTTTTTCAGGATTTGCGTCCGGTTGAGGATCGCCGGAATCAACGGGGTAAATTTTTTGATTGCGAAATGGAAGCAACGGATGGGTAGTGGATGATGGATTTGCGATCGTTTCAGACCTCTTCTGTGTTATTCTACCCGTTGCCGCATTTACCCACTCCAAAACAAAGTTGGCGGTATCAATAATGATTCTCGTGCTGCGACCAGCGCGATCCATTGTTGCCAGTCGTCCTTGTAAGTTACAATTTTCGCAAAATTGGCGAAAATAAATGGGGTCTGCTGGGGTGAAAGTGGAGTTAATCGCCTGATTGGGGTCACCGACACGGACTAAATTAATTTGAGATTGCCTTTTTTCCTCATTTTCTACTAAATCGGTAGCCAAGATTTCTAAGAGTTGTGTCTGTAAAGGGCTAGAATCTTGTGCTTCGTCTTCAAACACCGCGAAAACTGAATTTTGTTCGATTTTACGAGCGGTTTCGTTTTCTAAAACCCGTAAGGCGGCTAAAATCATGTCATCGTAGTCAATGAAGTCCCGCGATCGCATCAAATTTTGATATTGTTCGTACAACCCAGCTGCAATGCTTAAGATTCCGTATTCGTCTTTTATTTGATAACTAAGGGTTTGCAAATCTTCTGGAGATAAACCGGAACTTTTTGCTTCATGAATCACCGTTGTCGCTAACTCCGGTAAAACTTCTGTCCGTAATACAGATTGACGCCGCAGTCGTTCTGTTTCTTCGCCATCAAATTGAACACCTTCAAGCAATCGGGAATAACGCCCTGGATGAGTCGCAATCCATTGTTCTACCGCAGTTCGGATGAAGCGATGGCTTTGGTTGAGAGTAATTAATGTCAGATTTTCGAGTTGCAAACCAGATAAATTGGGATAGCGGCTAGCTATATTTAGTGCAAGACCGTGTAGGGTATTGACAAGAAAACCAGTTTGAGGTAGGGATAAATCCTTTAAATATTTACGAATTTTTGCTTTAATATTGGCAGCAGCGGAACGAGTAAAGGTAACAACAATGAGTTGACGACGATGATGGCGGCGAGATTCAGTCGGGCGATCGTATTGACGGGCGATGGCGATCGCAGCAGCAGCAGCCATACCTGTTGATTTACCAGCCCCAGGAACCGCCGAAATAGCCAGCGGACCAGAATTCCAATCCGCCATTTGTTGTTGTCCGGGACGCAGAGTATTGCGAATCTGTGCTACGGCTGTCTTCCGCAATAAAGCTCCGGGCGATTCTGAATAAACTTCAACGGGGTAAGATTCTTTTGGCACAGGATATTTATAATTAGCGTCTTTGAGAATTGTGAGTAGTTAGTTGTTGGTTGTTAGTTGTAATTACCACTAACTACTAATCATTAACTACTAACTTTTTATGGTAAAGCCTAAATTCGTTCTACATTATCTTTGTTTAGTTGGGTTCATCGCCTTAGGTGCTATCTTGCGCTTGTGGAATTTGGACTTAAAACCCCTATGGATGGACGAGATTATCACTGCTCTGTTCAGCTTAGGAAAAAACTATAACGATGTACCATTAGAGGTAGTGCTACCTCTGGAAAATTTACGGCAAATTTTTAGCTTTCAACCAGGGGTAAGCTGCGCTCAAATTGCTACAAACATTGCTACCCAGTCTACCCATCCCCCACTGTTTTTCTGTGGAATGTACACTTTGCTGGAGTGGATGCATCCACTTGGAGAAGAGTGGGTCACAAAATTGCGCTTACCATCAGCATTATTCGGTGTGGGCGAGATTTTAGCCATTTACTTTGTAAATCGTATTGCTTTTTCCCCATTTGCGGGATTGATAGCAGCAGCGTTAATGGCTGTCTCTCCCTATGCAGTCTACCTTTCTCAAGAAGCACGTCATTATACATTGCCCGTATTTCTCATCACTTTAGCACTCTTGGGGCTGGTACAAATCCAAAAAGATATTGAAAAGCGACAGAAGATAAGAGTTTGGGTTTGGTTAGCATGGACAATTATTAATAGTATTGGTTTTTATGTTCACTATTTCTCTATTCTTGCCTTTATCGCTCAAATGTGTTCTCTAGTTCTATTAATTTACTGTCGGAGGGAAAGTTTTCCTAGTAAACGTAAGATTTGGGGAGCAGTTATTCTATCTTCTACTGGTGTTGTCATAACTTTCTTTCCCTGGTTACCAGTGATGCTGGCTCATTCCAGTCGTTCTGAAACTGACTGGTTAAATTCTCCCCAGCACATTGTTCCCCTGTTTCAGACTGTTATCGGTTGGGTCTTAATGGTGATTACTTTACCCATAGAAAACCAACCCCTCCCAATTATAATCATATCTGTGTTATTCATGCTGTTGTTTGCTGGTTGGTTGGGACGGCGAGTCTTTCAAGGTATAAGACAACTATGGGCTACACCCTCAACCCACTTAGCTACACTCATGCTCTTGAATTTTTCTGCTTGCGTACTGTTAGAATTTTTTGGAATTATTTATCTATTGGGGAAAGATATCAGTACTGTCCCACGTTATAACTTTGTCTACTATCCTGGTTTTTGTGCCTTACTAGCTGCAAGCCTTTCTCAAACAGAAAAGTCTCTGCAAAAAAGAAAGAACAACTTTTCTATTATTTTCTCCCCATTTCACGCCACTTCACTCAACTCTGGTTTTCAAAGAACGCGAGTGGCTCCCCATCTCCCAACCGTTTTACTAGTAGGTATTCTCAGTAGTATTTTTGTTGTTTCCAATTTGGTGTTTCAAAAACCCTTTACACCAAGACAAGTTGCACAAACAATGAGTCAAGACCCCTCTGTTCCGTTAATGCTAGTTATGGGCTACAGAGATTATCAAGATGTCGCTTTAGGACTCAGTTTTGCTTTAGCACTTGAACCATTGAAACCCCACACTCCATACCCCTCTGAAGTTGCTTTTTTCCAGCAATCGTCAGATTTTTCCTCTGTTTGGCAAAAACTTAAATTTGCTAAAATTCCTACACCCGTTGTGACTAAGCTTAATTTGTGGGTTGTTGCTCCTGGTAGAAAACGTAGAGACTATCCATTGGAGGTGTCACTATCTGGACAAATGATTTGCTTGATAGATTCTAAGCATCATTACCGTATTGGTGTTCCCTATCAACTGTATCGCTGTCAAAAATTTTAATACTGGTAATCTTAGAGGATGTTTTCTAAGTCCTTTCATCAGTAGCAATCATATTCAAGATCCCCCATTATCCCCCTTAAAAAGGGGGATTTTCAGAGTATTTCCCCCCTTTTTAAGGGGGGCTAGGGGGGATCAACCAGTGCTTGAAATTACAGCAAACCACTTTTCAAACATCCTCTTAGACCGGGACGGGAGTAGTTGCGATGCATGCGCTGTTCGCGCAGCGTGGCGTCAGCCAAGCGCAACTACAAGCCTTTATTTCGATATGAATTTGTGAAATGTGATACTGAGAATAAGGCACTTTTGATTTGAAATAATTATAGAGTGGGTATAAATAAAAATAATAGTAAAAATAATAGTGGATTTAAAAAAGAATCTATCAATGAATTTACGAAATTTTCTTTCTGTTACAAATGTTAATCTCAACAATTACGATCGAGAGCCAATTCATACCCCTGGCTCGATCCAACCACATGGTGTTCTCTTCGTTTTATCCGAACCCAGTTTAGTTATACTCCAAGTTAGTAATAATACGGAAGATTTACTTGGGCTTTTACCACAAGACTTGCTAGGACAGCACTTATCTAATATCCTTGATGCAGCACAAGTCAGTGTGATTCAAGATTGCTTACAAGGTCATTTTGAACACGTTAATCCCCTAAAACTTTTAGTTGGTAGTCAAGGAAAAACATACGAGTTTAATGGGGTGATTCACCGCTCGTCGAACAACTATCTGATATTAGAGTTGGAACCTTGTAGTTTTGTAACAAATAGTGGATTTGCTAACTTTTATACCTTGACAAGAAGCGCACTCACTAGAATGCAACAGGTATCAAATTTAAGTGAATTGAGTGCAGTCATTGTTGAAGAAATCAGAAAAATAACAGGATTTGACCGAGTTATGGTCTATCGATTTGATGACAATGGCTCTGGTGAAGTGATTGCTGAAGATAAATTGGAGCGATTAGAGCCATATCTTGGCTTGCATTACCCGGCGTTTGATATTCCTAAGCAAGCAAGATATCTGTATACTCTGAATCCTCTGCGTTTAATTACGGATGTGGATTACAAACCTGTATTAATTATTTCAAACGAGTTGGAGGGACAAGCATCTTCGTTGGATTTGAGTTTTAGTGTCTTGAGAAGTGTCTCACCGTGTCACATACAGTATTTGAAAAACATGGGAGTTGGGGCTTCCATGTCAATTTCCTTGGTTAAAGATAATAAATTATGGGGGTTGGTTGCTTGTCACCATCAGATTCCTCGCTTTGTTTGCTATCAAATCAGAACAGCCTGTGAATTTTTAGGTAAGGTGATGTCTTTAGAATTGTCGTCTAAAGAGAATAATGAAAATTTAGAATACAAGTTGCAGTTAAAGTCAAATCAAACAAAGTTTATTGATGCAGTGGCGCGATCGCATGATTTTGCAGACGCGCTCTTCCAAGACCGAGCTGGTTTGTTGACGTTAGTCAATGCTGAAGGAGCTGCAATATATATTGATGGTCATTTGACCCTGATTGGTAAAACACCAAATGAATCTGATATTTACGACCTCATATCCTGGGTGCAGGATAAATTTCAAAACTACCTTTTTGTCACCAATTCCTTACCTAAATTGTACCCAAAGGCAATGGACTATCATGAGGTAGCTAGTGGTTTGTTAGCCCTGTCAATCGCAAGAATTCGTAATAATTATATACTGTGGTTCCGCCCGGAAAGATTGCAGTATGTTCATTGGGCGGGAAATCCCCACCAAATAGGCGTACAAGAAGCTGATGGAAGTGTAACTCTGTTTCCACGCAAGTCCTTTGAGTTGTGGAAAGAAAGAGTGCAACAGACATCTTTACCTTGGGAACAGTGTGAAATTGATGGGGCTATTGAACTCAGAAGTGCCATTGTGGGGATTGTTTTTCGTAAGGCTGATGAATTAGCCGCAATTAATTTGGAGTTAGAACGAAGCAATAACGAATTGGATGCTTTTTCTTTCATTGCTTCCCACGATCTCAAGGAACCATTAAGAGGTATTCATAATTACTCGACCTTTTTGTTAGAAGATTACGGCAAGGTGTTGGATACTGATGGGGTTGCTAAGTTAGAAACTTTAGTGCGATTGACTAAGCGCATGGAAGATTTAATCAATTCTTTATTGCATTTTTCCCGTTTGGGACGACAGGAAATACATATGCAACTGATAGATTTTAATGAATTGGTTACGAATGTTTCGGAAATATTCTGTATGAGTAATAATGGAGTTAATATTGATACCCGTATTCCCAGACCATTACCGAAGATTCAGGGCGATCGCGTCTTAGTTGAAGAAGTGTTGACAAACTTAATTGGAAACGGGCTTAAATACAATGAAAGCGACTACAAGTGGGTAGAAGTCGGATATTTGGAATCTACTGTTGCAGTACCACACGAACCAGTTGAAAACGTTAAACCTCAGTGGTGGACATTCTATGTGCGGGACAATGGCATTGGCATTCGTGAAAAACATCAAGATATTATTTTTCGGATTTTTAAACGTCTCCATGCTCCTGGCAAATATAACGGTGGTACTGGTGCAGGGTTAACCATTGTTAAGAAAATCATTGAACGGCATGGGGGTAAAATTTGGGTTGAGTCTACTTATGGTCATGGCAGTACTTTCTATTTCACATTGCCTTGCTAATTTGATATGGACGATGAATTAGTTCACTTAGCTCTGAATTCCTTCACGACTAACCAAGTTATCTTAGTTGTAGAAGACAGTGACGAAGATTTTGCAGCTTTTACCCGTGTAATGAAGGAAGCAGCTTTTTCTTGCTTAATGTACCGTACTTGTAATGGTGATGATGCCCTTGATTACCTGTACCGCCAAGGGTCATATACCGATCCACGATCGTCACCTCGTCCATCTGTGATCTTAATCGACCTCAATCTCCCAGGAACTGATGGTCGAGAGGTGATTGAGCAATTAAAACAAGATGAAACCTTAAAAATGATTCCCATAGTCGTACTCACAACTTCGTCTAGTCCCAAAGATATTGAAGCTTGTTACCGCTATGGAGTTAACACTTATATACTGAAACCCTTTGGTGTAGATGCTTTAAGAAAAAGTATCCAAAATTTTTTAAGTTACTGGTTTGAAACAGCTGTTCTTCCCACTCCTTCATAATAATGATTGTTAATAACAAGCAAACTATTGCGATTATAGATGACTGTGCAGAAGACCGCACTGTCTACCGTCGCTTATTAGAATGTAATCAACAGCACGACTATCAAATTCTGGAATTTGAATCTGCCGCAGAAGCACTGGAGTGCTGTCAAAAGCAAATACCTGACTTAATTTTACTGGACTTTCTGCTACCAGATGCAACAGGGCTGGAGTTTCTGGAAGAATTAAAGCTTTGTAGTGGGAAAAATCAGTTACCAGTTGTGATGCTAACTGGTCAAGGGGATGAAAGCATTGCTGTCTCTGCGATGAAGAATGGCGCACAAGATTATCTGGTTAAGGGAAAGCTAACGCATGAAGCTCTCCATCGTGCTACTCATACAGCGATGGAACGAATGCGCTTGATAGAGCAGATAGAACAGCATCAGGAACAGCAACGCTTAATTGGTGCGATCGCTTTGCGTATTCGTCAGTCTTTGAGTTTGGAAATTGTTCTCAATACAGCCGTAGAAGAAATCCGTAGTTTTCTTAAAGCTGACCGGGTTGTTGTCTATCAGTTTCATTCAGATAAGAGCGGTACAGTGGTTGCAGAATCTGTCTTACCAGGGTGGATCAGTTGTCTCAATGTTCAATTAGATAAGAACTGCTTTCAAGGTGCAGCAGAGAGTTATGACGGGAGTCGAGTGCGTGCGATCGCTGATATACACGAAGCAGTATTACCCGAATGTTATGTTGAGACGCTGGAAAAATATCAAGTACAAGCAAACTTGGTTGTACCGATTCTTCTTTCTAGCACTCAACCTCAAACGCAGCAAACAGTTTGGGGTTTACTGGTCGCTCACCAATGCTCCAGTCCGCGTCAATGGGAGCAATCGGAAATAGATTTGCTCGAGCAGTTATCCATACAACTAGCAATAGCCATTCAACAAGCGGAACTTTACCAAGACTTACAAAACCTTAACGTTCAACTCGAAGCTAAAGTCCAAGAACGAACAGCAGAATTACAGCAGAGCGAACGCAAATTCCGTGCCATTTTTGAGCAAACTTTTCAATTGATTGGGTTGTTAACTCCAGATGGTAAAATTGTAGAACTCAATCAAGCTTGTTTAGAATTTTGTGGGATTGAACGAGATGATGCGATCGCTCAGCCCTTTTGGGAGTTCTTCTCAAATCCAACTTTCTCGTGGGTGCAAAGTGGTCTGCAAAGGTCAATTATCCAAGCAGCTCGAGGCGATTTTGTGAGATATGAGGTGACATTACCTAACGCACAAGGCGTTGAGAAAACGGTTGATTTTTCAATCAAACCTATTTTGAATCAAATGGGAGAAGTCGTCTTGTTGCTTCCAGAAGGGCGCGATATCACGCAACGTAAGAAAGCAGAAGAAGCTTTGTGTGAACTCAATCGCGAACTCGAAGTTAGAGTTCGACACCGGACTTTGGATTTAGAGCAAGTGAATATCAGCTTGAGACACGAAATCATCAAACGCCAGCGCATAGAAGATGAATTGCGCCAAAGTGAACAAATGTTTCGTCAACTTGCAGAGAATATCCGTGAAGTTTTCTTTATTTACAACCAAGATTTTAGCGAACTGATTTATATTAGTCCGGCTTATGAAGAGATTTGGGGTCGCTCCTGCTCTAGCTTGTACCAACACTGTATGTCTTGGTTTGAGCTTGTTCATCCGGAAGATAAAGACCGTATTATGCTAGTGCTAGAAAGAAGCAAATCTACGAAAATTTCTAAGTATGAATACCGTATTATTCGGAGTGATGGAGAAATTCGCTGGATTTTTACCCAAACTTTTTTAGTTCGGGATTTATCAGGTAAGATTCAACGCATCGTCGGTTTGGCTGAAGACATTACCGAACGTAAACGGACAGAAGCAGAACTGCAACGCCGTCAGCAAGAATTTCTTGCTCTAGTAGAAAATGCGCCGGATGTGATTGCTCGGATTGAACGAGATTTACGCTATCTGTATGTAAATCCAGCCGTAGAAAGAGCATCAGGTTTACCAAGAGAGGCGTTTATTGGAAAAACAACTGGCGAATTGGGATTTTCAGAAGACACAGTTATAAAGATAGAGAAGAGCGTAAGCCTTGTTTTTGAAAATGGACAAGAGCAATTAATTGAGTTTAGCTTACAAGATGCAAATGAGTTGAGGTATTATCAATCTCGAATGATGCCTGAACGCACTTTTGATGGGGCGGTTACATCTGTTTTAGTTATTAGTCGAGATATTACAGTTCTTAAGCAGACAGAAATAGAATTGCGAGAAACGAATGCCTTGTTACAGGCTATTATTCAATCAGCACCTGTAGGGATTGATTTGATTGATACTGATAGTAAAGTTGTCCTCTGGAATCCTATGAACGAACGGCTTTTTGGGTGGAGAGCAGAGGAAGTGATTGGTAAGCCACTACCCATTATTCCTGAGGATGAACGGGAAAAATTTTTGGAAATGGTACGTCAGACTCTATCTGGTCAACCGCTCACTCAAGTAGAAACTCGTCGTCAAAGAAAAGATGGCTCTTTAATTGAAGTTAGTCTCTCAACGGCGGTAGTTAAGGATACACAAGGAAGGATAATAGGTGGTATCGGTATTTGTCAAGATATTAGCGAACGGCAAGCCACGCTTCGCGAACGCAAACAAGCAGAGTTGGAAATTATTCGCAATCGAGATTTGCGAGAAGCTATTTTTAATGAGTCTGCAGATGCTATTTTCTTGGTTAATGCTGAAACTCACCAAATTATTGACTGTAATTGCCGCGCTGTGGAATTATTTGAGGCTACAAGTAAAGAAGAATTAATTAATACTAGTGGATATAAGTTTCATAGGTATTCTTTTACTCTTCAAGACATAAATAAACTTACGGAGGAAATCACAGCAAAAGGTTTTTGGACTAGAGAAATTGAGTATGTTACCTGTAAAGGTAATTTCTTCTGGGGAAATATTGCTGCTAAACGAATTAGTGTTGCTGGTACAGTGAGGAATTTGGTGCGGGTGACAGATATTAGCGATCGCAAACAGACAATGGAACAATTAGAGCGATCGCTCGAAGAAAAAGAAACACTGTTGAAAGAAATTCACCATCGAGTCAAAAATAACCTCCAAATTATTTCTAGCTTACTAAGAATGCAGTCCAGACGTGCCAGAGATGAAGTCACTATGATGCTTTTCCAAGAGTCTCAAAATCGGGTACAATCAATGGCATTGATTCACGAACATTTGTACCAATCACCAGAAATTTCTCAAATTGACTTTGGAGAATATATTCGCAGCTTAACGGATAACTTGTTCCGCTGCTACGGAATTAGTCAAAAAGATATTCTTCTTAATATTGAGACTAATGGTATTAAGCTGACTCTGGATACAGCGATTCCCTGTGGTTTGTTGATTAATGAACTGGTTTCTAACTCTCTCAAATACGCTTTTCCCAAAAAAAAGTGTGGCAAAATAGTCGTTCGTCTGGTGTCAGTGACTGAAAACACTATTATTCTGACTGTGAGTGATAATGGTATCGGTATTCCAGAGACTTTGGATTGGAAAAATACTAACTCTTTAGGCTTAAGAATTGTACATAATCTGACCAGGCAGCTTAAAGGTAATATTAATCTTGAGCGCAATAACGGTACTACCTTTAGTATAACTTTTTCTAAAATGATTAAAGTTTAATAGTATTTTGAACCGCAGATGGACGCAGATAAACGCAGATGGAATCTGTTAAGTGGGTAGGGTATATTAATCTAAACCTTTGGACGGATATTAAATTGCTGTCAAGTCTACTAACTACTAACCACTATCAGCCCTAACGCTAATGCTCATGTCATTATATCAGTTTCAAAGTATATGGCTCCTATTAAAATCCTAATTGTTGAAGATGAACAACTCGTTGCTGATGACCTCCGAGAGACACTAGAGTATCTGGGATATGTCGTTCCTGATTTAGTTGCAACGGGGGAGGAAGCCATTCTTATAGTGGAATCAAAACAACCTGATTTAGTGTTAATGGATATCCGACTTGCTGGTAAAATGGATGGCGTAGAAGCTTCTGAGCAAATCCAATCTCGCTTCAACGTACCAGTCGTTTATCTAACTGCTAATGCAGACCGAGCGACTCTCGAACGGGTGAAAGGTACTCAACCTTTTGGCTATATCTTAAAGCCCTTTGATGAGCGGATACTGTCTACAACTATCGAAATTGCCCTGTCGCGTCATCAAGCAGAAACTGAAGTCCAAAAGGCACTGTCTATTACCCAAACAGATAGGGATACTGTAGCATCTCAATCTCAACAAAAATCTCATTACTTATATATGGCGGCTCACGAGTTTCGCAATCCCTTAACAACAATTAGACTTGGGGCTGAGATACTCAAACATTACGGCGATAAAATGCCGGAAGATAAAAAACAAAATCACATAAATCGCATTCAATCTGCTACAGATAGTTTAATGTATCTCCTGGAAGATATACTGACTCTTGGACAAGCTGAGGTTGGAAAAATTCAATATGACCCTGTACCTATGGATATTGTGACGTTCTGTAAAGAACAGGTTGACGCCATGCAGTTAACAGCAGGGAAGCAATATATTCTTAAGTTTGTGGTGCATGGCGAACAACGAATTGCCTGTCTTGATGAAAAATTAATTTGGCATCTGCTTAATAACTTACTTTCTAATGCTATCAAGTACTCACCGTTAGGTAGTGCGGTGACCCTGTCCCTGTTTTGGGAAGAAGATAGCATCTGTTTTGAGGTAAAAGACCAAGGAATTGGTATTCCAAAAGAATCTCATGCAAAACTATTTGAACCGTTTCAACGAGCCAGCAATGTTGGTAAAATTCCAGGAACGGGATTGGGACTGGCAATTGCTAAACAGTGTGTTGATATGCATGAGGGTACTATTAGTTTTGATAGCGTTGTAGGTCAAGGTACGACTTTTTTTGTAAGATTACCTTTTGCTAATTGTTAATTGCTAATTGTTAATTGTTAATATAGCAATTATAAATCATTCGTCAAAAATTTTAGTAGCCATTAGAGGATGTTTGAAAAGTCCTTTCATCAGTAGCAATCATATTCAATATCCACCATTATCCCCCTTAAAAAAGGGGGACCGTTAGAATATTTTCCCCCCTTTGTAAGGGGGGCTAGGGGGGATCAATAAGTGCCCAAAATCACAGCCAATCACTTTTCAAACAACCTCTTAACCATTAACCAGGTTTCATTCGTCAATTTGCCAAGAATCCATTGTTAAATTTTCATCAATGATTCTCTTTGGTCGTACAATCACAATGATTCGACCTGAGAGGGAAACTTCTGGTTTACTTTCAAACCATTGGAAATCTATTTCACCAGCGTTATCGACGACAAAGTAACTGATAGAGTCCCAATCCCGTTGAGCTCTGTCTACAACAACTACAACAGGTTCTACAAGATTTTGTGTTTGGGTTGGAAAGCGATCGCTATTGCATAAAATCGCAACTGGGTCTTCTGCACTTAATAACACTTGCCAACCTGGTAATGGCACCCAAGCTTGTTCTCCTGCGAATTTTACCATGCGGAACGAGCCAATTTCTTCTATGAGGGGGACTGCTTGCAGGTCTTTTATTGTTAATGGCAACTCACCGACCACTGGTATAATGCGGGGTAATTCTGCTTCTGATTCTAAGCGGTAGAAGGGTAAAGATGGGGCAGGACGGTTGGGAACAACTGTAAAGTCAGTCAGTAATTGTTCGATGTGTTTTCTTGCTGTTTGTGAGTGAGCGAAGCGCAAACCTTTGCCTATGAGACGGGAACGCTCTTGTAAGTCAGATTTTTGGCGGGCTAATCTCCAAGTTTGATATGCTATGGCATCGCCGGGATGATTTTCAAACCCTTCTGGAATGTTACGTAAACGAGAAAATTCCTTCACAGCTTTGGCAACTTCCCGTGCTTCATCAGCATCTAGTTTGTGTTGGAAAATCAGTTCAGCAGCTGCAGCACGTTCTTCTTGGGTGAGTAAGCGGAGTTCATACAAAATATCGCTTCCTCTGGTGGAATAGTGCGATCGCACTGCTTCCGGTGCTCCTGCTTTTTCTATAGAATTGTAAACTTGTGCTCCTACGGTAACTTGATTTTGTTGGATCGGCTCGAATCCTGTCTCCTCAAAAATTACCTGAGGACTATAACCCAGTTTTTGTAGTTGGGTGATGGCAGATCCCCATTCCACCCAGTTGCCTTGTTTTTGTCTAAGCTGTCGCAGCAGTTCTGTTGCTACATTACCATTGTCAGGATTAGGAGTTTTGGGTGGTAAGTCAGACATAATTTATTAACAAGCTTCAAGGGAAGTTTAAGAATTCGTACGCAGCACGTATTATTTTAATTGAAAGTGATGAGTTGTAGAAACAAGCTGATTGAAGTGTCTATCGGGATGAGGAGTCAAGAGTAGGGAAGAAAAACTTTCATAAAAAAAAGGAACAGAGTACCCTGTTCCCTCTAAAAAGTTCAGTGTTTTTACTGAAGACTTTATGCTCGGTATAAATTTTAAATGCAGCTATACTTTGCATGGGAAGAAATTGAAATGAGTGATTTGGCTAGAATCCATAAGCTATCAGTTCAAGGCTCTTAGCTGAAAGCTGATAGCTGACCGCTCAAAGTATATTATAAAAAGTAAGTTTGCTCAGTTTAAAAGTAATACTTAGTGGACAGTGGCTTCGATTATCCTATAGATTGTGCTAGATTTTTAATCTTGCTTTGTATGGAATATAACAAAAATTTAAGATTTAAGGATCGCTTCTATGAATAATCCCATTCCCGAAATTGATAAAATCAGGCGTCAACTAATGACTATGGAAAAACCGAAAAAGCAGAAAATTTTGGTAGTCGATGATGAACCAGATAATCTAGATTTACTTTATCGCACCTTCAGAAGAGACTTTCAAGTTCTTAAAGCAGATAGTGGTATCAACGCTTTGCAAGTGTTAGCCACAGAAGGAGAAGTCGCGGTCATCATCTCCGACCAACGTATGCCAGAAATGAAGGGAACTGAGTTTTTAAGCAAAACTGTGCCCCAGTTTCCAGATACGGTCAGGATTATCCTGACAGGCTTTACCGATATTGAAGATTTGGTAGAGGCGATTAATGCTGGGCAAGTCTACAAGTATATCACCAAGCCTTGGGACCCAGGGGAGCTCAAAGCAGTGGTACAAAGAGCAGCAGAAACTTACGATTTGCTGAAGCAACGTACAGAAGAATTGCGGCGTGCTAATGCTCAAATGGCACTGTTGGCTGTTTTAGTGCAAGTCACTCAAAGTAGCCCTAACATGGAAGCAACTCTTGACCCAATTGCTGAAGCGTTTGGTGAAAGTTTTGCGGCAGATGATTGTATTTTGCAGCTAGTAGAAAATAATACCTTAGTGACAAAGCAAGGGACTTACAGTAGAGGAAGTCAGGTTGAAAATTGGCTGGCTCAAGATCCATTGACTAATAAAGCAATTGCTACACAAGAAATGCAAGTTTGTGTAAATATACTTGATGACAAAAAATTGGCAGGTATTGCCCATTATCCAGCAAGCGGTGTGCAAGCGCATTTGATTGTCCCAATTACCTACCGCAATCAAGTTCTGGCGGTGCTGTCTCTCCAATGGAAACAACCATGTACTTTGCGAGAAGATGAACTGAAACTCATTCATTTGTCGGCTCAACTCGTTGCGATCGTACTAGTAAGCACTCGTTATCCCAATACTGCAGGGGATAGCGACAATTAGAAACCTAGTAACTCATACAAAACCGGGTTTCTACACCTCAACTATTGTGCTTCCTTTGCAGTAGTAGTTATTTGTCCTTTGTAAATGACCAATCACCAATGACCAATGATATTCGTGCCATTTTTGACCGCATTGCTCCCGTCTACGATCAACTAAACGACTGGTTGAGTTTGGGACAGCACCGTATCTGGAAAGAAATGACGGTGAAATGGAGTGAAGTGCAATCCGGAGGTATAGGTCTTGATTTGTGTTGTGGGAGTGGAGACCTCACCTTCCGGTTAGCGCGACGTGTAGGAGCAAAAGGACAAGTGTTTGGAGTGGATTTTTCACCAGAACTGCTAGAAATTGCTAAACAGCGCTCTCAAAACCAATATCCTCAACCTCCTATTACCTGGGTAGAAGGTGATGTTCTGGATTTACCTTTTGAGGACAATGGCTTTGATGCAGTAACGATGGGCTATGGTTTACGAAATGTAACAGATATTCCTCGGAGTTTGAAAGAAATACATCGAGTTTTGAAAAAGACTGCTAAAGCTGCAATTTTAGACTTCAATCATCCCAAAAACATCCAAGCCCAAGCTTTTCAGCAGTGGTATCTGAACAATCTTGTTGTTCCAATTGCTACTCAAATGGGTTTAAAGGATGAATATGCTTATATAAGCCCCAGCTTGGATCGCTTTCCCACAAGTCAGGAGCTGGTGGAGATAGCCCATCAAGTTGGTTTTATAGGGGCAACACACTACCCCATTGCAAACGGTATGATGGGAGTACTAGTGCTAATGAAAGGTTAGTAGTTAGTAGTTAATAGTTAGTTAAGCCCTAACGAGGAACTATTAACTACTAACTGATAATTAATAATCAATGAATTGGTCTCATCTTTGGATTTATGTATCTCCGCCAATACTGGGTGGGATTATTGGCTATTTCACTAATGATATAGCCATCAAAATGTTATTTCGTCCCTACCGTGCTATTTATATTGGCAGACGAAGGGTACCCTTTACCCCTGGTTTGATTCCCCGCAACCAAGAACGGCTTGCTAAGAATGTCTCAAACACAATCATGGGGTCACTACTGACGCCCGAAGAATTGCAGAATCTGGCGCGACGGCTGTTACAAACCGAGCGCGTACAAGCAGCTATTCACTGGCTGCTGCGATTGGCAATTGACCAACTAAAATCTGATACAGAGCAAAAAACCGCTAGGATTATGGGTGGGATTTTGCGGGATTTATTAGGGGAATCCTTACCACGTCTTTTAAGGGTTCTGGCGCGGCGAGAAGACTTTTTAGAAGCGCAAGTCAATCAAATTTTTGACCAGATACTGCTGGAGTTTCAACTAACTGAAGAACAAGCCGGTCGTTTTGCTGATTGGCTGCTCCAAGTTGTCGTACCACCAGATGTATTGCGACAAGCAGTCATTGACTTTCTGACGGATCGCACAATTCAAACGATTGATGAAAGCTTTCGAGAAAAAACCAGTGGTACCTATTGGGTCGTCGCTAATTTGTTTGGCTTACGCAATACTCTGACTCGCCTGCGGACTTATTGCTTAGATGAGAAAGATGCGACCAATGCTCGATTGCAGGAATTAATTCAAGAACTGAAGGTGCGCGATCGCATCAAGCAATTGTTACAAAGTTTTACATTACAAAATTTGCCAATAGGTACGGTAAGACAATTGCGAAAAACTACACGCGAAAGCGTTCGCCAATACTTACAAACTAGAGGTAGCGATTTACTTCAAGGATTAAGTGGCTCTGTAGATTGGGAACATATTGCCATGTTGCTAGTGAATCGACTCAGCAACTCTGCCGTTGTGACTGCTTCTTTAGACGTTATCAGCAAAGAACTGGCTCTTGTTTTAGAGCGGTATTTTGAACGGGATTTAGAAGCAATTGTGGCTCAAGCAATCCCCATTTTGTCAATTGACCAAGTGATTGTTGATAGAGTGAAATCAACTTCACCGGCTGATGTAGAAGCAGCAATTGAGGGAATTGTCAAAAATGAATTGCAGGCAATTGTAACTTTAGGTGGTATTTTAGGTTTTGTTGTAGGCTTACTCCAAACGGTGCTTTTGCTCATTAACCAATCGTTATAGATAAATGTTAATGGCTAATGGTTAATGGCTAATGGTTAATGGTTAATGGTTAATGGCTAATGGCTAATGGCTAATGGTTAATGGTTAATGGCTAATGGCTAATGGCTAATGGCTAATGGCTAATTACAATTAGCTATTAACCATTAGCAGTTAGCTATATTGATGTGAGGTGTCCTGTCTTATGACTAGTGTTCCTGGATGGTTATATAATGAGTTTCAGCAAATAGGAGTTGATTTTGAGGATACGACTCAAGTCGAAGTCTTTGACCGTAATCAAAAATCAAGTACTCCTGAAGCTGAACAAGCATTAGTTGAGCGTCTTGGCATTTCTATTGATGATACAGTTATTGATTTAGGAACTGGAACTGGTACATTTGCAGTACAAGCTGCTTTGGCTGGTGCTAAGGTCTATGCTGTAGATGTGTCACGAGTTATGTTGACTTATGCTCAACAAAAAGCTCAGAAGATGAATGCTGAAAATATTGAATTCCATCAGAGTGGTTTTCTTTCGTATCAGCATCAGGGCGAACCAGTGGATTTCATTGTGACTAAAAGTGCTTTGCATCATCTTCCTGACTTTTGGAAAATGGTGGCTTTTTTAAGAATGGCTTCGATGCTAAAGTTTGAAGGTATTTTGTATCTGCGAGATGTAGTTTTTTCCTTCAATCCAATGCAGTATCAAACTCATATTGATGCTTGGATTAACAGAGTAGCGAAGCTTCCTGGTGAAGGGTTTACAGCTAACGATTTTGAAGCACATTTACGGGAAGAATATAGTACTTTTACTTGGATAATCGAAGGAATGCTCCAAAGAGCAGGATTTGAAATTACAGATGCCTATTATCCGGCTCAAGAGTATGCACAATATTTATGTACAAAGGTTAAATGAATTATGAATTATGAATTATGAATTATGAATTATGAATTATGAATTATGAA
>JAWQFQ010000196.1:0-18405 GCA_035967975.1 Scytonema sp. PMC 1070.18 | reverse complement strand
CCCTTAAAAGGGATCTAAAAATTTAGCAACCGTTTGTACATCCTTATCGCCTCGTCCGGAACAGTTAATGACAATGCGGGGGCTACCATCAAGTTGGGGACAGAGAATATCTAAGTAGGCGATCGCATGAGCCGTTTCTAAAGCAGGAATAATTCCTTCTAAACGGGAAAGCTTTTGGAACGCCGCCAATGCTTCAGCATCAGTTACACTATAATATTCAGCCCGTCCCAAATCCTTCAAATAGCTATGTTCTGGACCAACACCAGGATAATCCAAACCAGCACTTACCGAATGCGCCTCAATAACTTGTCCATCTTCATCTTGTAAAAGGTAGCTCATTGCCCCATGCAATACACCAATTCTTCCTTTTGTCAAGGTAGCCGCGTGTTTTTCCGTACTGATACCTTCTCCAGCTGCTTCTACACCAATTAATCTTACAGAAGGCTCATTCACAAACTCGTGGAATATTCCCATAGCATTGGAACCACCACCCACACAAGCCATGACAATATCTGGTAATCCATTCCAAGTTGACATCGCTTGAGCACGAGTTTCTGTTCCAATCACCGTATGGAAGTCCCGTACCAGCATAGGGTAAGGATGAGGACCCGCCACGGAACCCAGAATGTAGTGAGTTGTTTCTACATTTGTCACCCAATCACGGATTGCTTCAGAAGTTGCATCCTTTAAGGTACCTGTTCCTGCTGCTACCGGACGCACTTCTGCGCCCATCAATCGCATTCTGAACACATTCAAGGCTTGGCGCTCCATATCATGAACGCCCATATAAATCACGCATTGCAGTCCAAACCGGGCACAAACTGTAGCTGTTGCTACTCCGTGTTGACCCGCACCAGTCTCAGCAATAATCCGTTGCTTACCCATGCGTTTTGCTAACAACACCTGACCGAGAGCATTGTTGATTTTGTGAGCACCAGTATGATTTAAGTCCTCACGTTTCAGATAAATTTGTGAACCCGTACCATCAGGTTGGGCATAGTGTTCCGTGAGGCGTTCAGCAAAATACAATGGTGTTGGCCGACCCACGTAATCCCGCAACAACTGTTGCAGTTCTGCTTGAAAACTTGGCTCATTGCGGTATTGCTGATAAGCTGTCTCTAACTCAACAAGCGCTGGCATCAATGTTTCAGGAACATACTTACCACCAAAAGGTCCAAAACGTCCAAGGGCGTCAGGATATTGTGTGGGTAATTGGGAACCGGAAGATAGAGGAGTCGTAGTCACAATTGGCTAAAATATCGAAACGACCATAATTATATAAGAGACATTTTCCACTTTCTTGGGATTGTTTGCATCTTGAGTGTTAGTTAAAAATTTAACTTTATGTCTTCATCAAAGAACAACTCTTCAGACAAGCGCATTATCTACCGTGAGTTTGGCCATGATAACTCTGCTGCTTTCGAGAGAGCAACTCCTGACCTCCCCCCTGAAAAGCAAAACCTCCGCGTACAAGCAACTCGTGCTGGACGTAAAGGTAAAACTGTCACCGTTATTACTGGTTTTCAAACCAACTCAGAAACTTTACAAGCCTTGGTGAAACAGTTGAAAACTCAATGCGGTACAGGTGGTACGGTTAAAGACAACGAAATTGAGATCCAAGGCGAGCACAAGCAGAAGATTCTGGAAATGTTGACTAAGCTAGGATACAAAGCCAAAATTAGCGGAGGTTGATTGAGATTAGCATTATAGCCTGTAGCCCATGAAGCGGATATTCTTGTGGTGCGGGCATCCTGCCCGCATTGGAGCACAAATGCTATCATAAAACAGTAGAAAAATCTGGCTTGTTTTACCTTTTAATATTAACGGGAGAAAAAAGTGGATCTAGTTCGTATCATCTGCGCTATCTTCTTACCACCACTGGGCGTATTTTTGCAAGTGGGTATTGGTACAGACTTTTGGATTAATTTAGTTTTGACTTTTTTGGGTTACATTCCTGGGATTGTTCATGCTATATGGGTAATCGCCAGAAAGTGATTTAAAAGAAAGTTTAAACTTCAAACAGGCGCAATAAGCAAAAAAAGCGAATCTCACAAAGCAGATGAATTGCGATCGTTCATTCTTGTGAGTATCGCTAGCGATCGCCCATAATATCAAACCGAGAAAGAGCTAAGTAGATTAACACCTATAGTTCTTGAAATGATCACACCAATAAGCACGACCAGACCTAAGGTTCTACGAAAATAATTAACGCCTTGAAATAATTCCAGCCACGCCCAAGTAAATAAAGAGCCAAAAGCCACTACATCTAAACCTGTATTAATTTCTCCTGCTGTAAAAATGAATTTGAGTAAACTCGCTACTATCCAAACAATAATTGGTGGGTTGGGCTTCTGCGCTAAAACAATGTTACCATTGCTGTCACGGAAGATTTTATCAAATAATGTATTTTTCATGATTTAAAATGGCAATAAGTGCCAAAAATTATGAACTTGCAAAACTACAATTTGTATTAAAACATTTGCGGTCTCTGTTATCATGCATCTTTATGCTGAGATTCAACATAGTTGACTCAGAAACCCGGTTTCGCAAGAGTTACCGGGTTTCTAATTTTCGCGCTTTCTTTAGTAGTATTGCTATACAAAGGACGGACGATCGCATCAATTTTCTACATTTCACTGACTTTGCGATTTGCCAAGTACTCGTACATTTGCCAACGAGCATCTACCTCAGATTGTGCTTCTTCTAGTAAACGTTTGGCAAGGGTAGGTTTGGTCTTCGTCAGCATCTTGAAGCGGTTTTCTAGATACATTGACTGTTCTACGGGTTGTTTGGGCGATCGCATATCCAACTGTAAGGGATTCTTTCCTTGTTTGTGCAAATCGGGATTATAACGATACAGCAACCAACGACCTGATTCCACCAATGCTTTTTGATGATTCATCGCCGTTGTCATATTAATACCGTGAGCGATGCAATGGCTGTAAGCAATAATCAAGGATGGTCCGTTGTAAGCCTCTGCTTCTAGAAAAGCTTTTAGGGTGTGTTCATCTCTAGCACCAAGGGCTACACTTGCTACATAAACATTACCATAAGTCATAGCAATTAATCCCAAGTCTTTCTTAGCCGCTGGCTTACCACTAGAAGCAAATTTAGCAACTGCTGCTTTTGGAGTAGACTTAGATGATTGTCCACCAGTATTTGAATATACCTCAGTATCCATGACTAACACATTCACATTGCGACCGCTAGCAAGTACGTGGTCAAGTCCGCCAAAATCAATATCATACGCCCAACCATCACCGCCAACAATCCAAACACTTTTCTTAACTAAGTAATCAGCAAGTGAGAGAAGTTGCTTGACTTTTAAATTTGTGGATTGGGAAGAAGATTCTTTTAACTGTGAACTGTCAGCTGTTAATAAACTCTGTAAACGTTGTTTCAACAACTGAATACGTTCGCGTTGCTCATAGATATCCGCTTCAGTTTTTTGTTGAGCATCAAGGATAGATTGAACGAGGCGATCGCTACTCATGTCACCGCTCAGTTGCTGAAGCAATTCCGTAGCAAATTCAGTCTGCTTATCTATGGAAAGGCGGAAACCAAAACCAAATTCAGCGTTATCTTCAAACAAACTATTAGACCAAGCTGGTCCCCGTCCTTCTGCGTTCGTTGTCCAAGGAGTTGTCGGTAAGTTTCCACCATAGATGGAAGAACAACCAGTAGCGTTAGCAATAACAGTGCGATCGCCAAACAATTGCGTCAATAATTTGAGATAAGGTGTTTCCCCACAACCCGCACAAGCTCCTGAGAATTCAAACAGAGGTTCTTGCAACTGTTGCTGACGAATCTGAGTCAGTTTCAATTGACGACGGTCAGGGTTCGGTAAACTGAGAAAGAAATTCCAGTTTTCCCGTTCTTGCTCCCGTAAAGGAAGCTGCGGTTCCATGTGAATTGCCTTATACTCTGGTAAAGATTTGCTTTTTGCAGGACAAATTTCTACACAAATACCACACCCCGTACAATCTTCTGGAGCGACTTGAATCGTAAACTTCTGTTCTGCAAAATCTTTATCCTTGACACTCACCGACTTAAAAGTTGCTGGAGCACTGACTAATTTATCAACTGGATAAACCTTACTCCGAATAGCCCCGTGGGGACAAACAATAACACACTTGTTACATTGCACGCAAATATTAGTGTCCCAAACAGGAATTTCTTGTGCGACATTGCGTTTTTCCCACTTAGCAGTACCCGTAGGATAAGTACCATCAATGGGTAAAGCACTCACAGGTAGTTCATCACCTTCCCACACCATAATCTTACCTAAGACTTCCCGTACAAATTCAGGAGGGCTGATGGTATCGGGTGTCGGGTGTAGGGTGTGGGGTGTGGGGGTGTACGGTTGTTCGCCCTTATAGAAATGGGAAGTTATCACAGCGATCGCTCTATCCCCATCTCTCACCTTAACTTCGTGTAAATGTTCCAAGGCTCGGTCTACAGCTTCCAAGTTTTTGCGGACAACATCCGCACCTTTTTTACCGTAAGTCTTTTCAATGGCTTGCTTGATTTTTGCGATCGCTTCCTTTTGTGGTAAAACACCTGCTAATGCAAAAAAGCACACTTGCATAATGGTGTTAATTCTGCCACCCATACCACTTTCATGGGCAACCTTATTAGCATTAATAACATAAAACTTAAGTTCTTTGCTAATAATTTGCTCTCGCACTTTTGTCGGGAGGTGTTCCCAAACACTATCAGCTTCATAGGGACTGTTCAGTAAAAATGTCGCACCAGGAACAGCCGCTTTTAGAATATCAATACGGTCCAGGAATACCCACTGATGACAACCAATAAAGTTGGCTTTATCAATTAAGTAAGTTGAGCGAATTGGTTGGGGACCAAAGCGCAGGTGCGAAACAGTTATCGAACCAGATTTCTTAGAATCGTAAACAAAGTAACCTTGGGCGTAGTTATCAGTTTCTTCACCAATAATTTTAATAGAGTTTTTGTTTGCTCCTACTGTACCATCAGAACCTAACCCATAGAACATAGCCCGAACAACACTATCTGGTTCTGTGGAAAAGTTAAAGTCATATGTTAAAGAAGTATGACTTACGTCATCATTGATACCAATAGTAAAGTGATTTTTCGGTTGCTTTTGGGCGAGGTTATCAAAAATGGCTCGCACCATTGCTGGAGTAAATTCTTTCGAGGATAAACCGTAACGACCACCAATAATTTTAGGGTGTGGGGGAGAGAAGGTATTATTTATTTCCTGATTATTAAGTCCCCATTGTTCATAAATAGCGGTGACGACATCTAAATATAAGGGTTCGCCTGCACTACCTGGTTCTTTGGTGCGGTCGAGGACTGCGATCGCCTTGACAGTACCTGGTAAAGCATCTACAAACCGGTTGACATCAAAAGGACGGAAGAGCCTAACTTTGACAACACCAACTTTTTCTCCACAGGCGTTGAGAGCATCTACGGTTTCATGAACTGTCTCACAGCCCGAACCCATGAGTACAATCACCCGTTCTGCATCAGGAGCACCATAGTATTCAAAGATACGATAATGCCGTCCCGTACGTTCTCCAAACCGATCCATCACTTCCTGAACAATGTCAGGACAAACATTATAGTGAGGATTGATTCCCTCACGGGCTTGGAAGTAGACATCGGGGTTTTGAGCTGTTCCACGCAACACTGGACGGTCTGGGGTTAAAGCACGATGACGGTGGGCGAATACTAACTCATCATCAATGAGCGATCGCAAATCGCTATCATTGAGAAGTTGAACTTTCTGTATTTCATGGGAAGTACGGAAGCCATCAAAGAAGTGCATAAATGGCACTCTTGAGCGGAGAGTAGCAGCTTGGGCTATGAGAGCAAAGTCATGGCTCTCTTGTACTGATGCAGAACACAACAAGGCAAAACCCGTTGCACGAGCCGCCATTACGTCACTATGATCGCCAAAAATAGATAAGGCGTGAGTCGCTAAGGAACGAGCCGCAACATGGATAACTGCACTCGTTAATTCACCTGCAATTTTATACAGGTTGGGAATCATTAACAGTAATCCCTGAGACGATGTGAAAGTAGTGGTCAAGGAACCTGTTTGTAATGCTCCATGCACGGCTGCGGCTGCACCTCCTTCACTCTGCATTTCAACAACACTTGGGATAGTACCCCACAAATTCGGATGACCATCAGATGACCAAGTGTCTGACCATTCACCCATTGATGATGAAGGTGTAATGGGATAAATAGCAATCACTTCACTTAGGCGGTAAGCAACACGGGCGACAGCCTCATTCCCATCTATCGTTGCAACGGTTTTGTTCATAGTTAATGGCTAATGGCTAATGGTTAATGGCTAATGGCTGATTGCTTACAAATCAATCTTTGAGATTGTCTGGTGTTAACTGTTAAATAAATTGATGTAAATACTCCCTTCCCGGTCTCAAATTACTTAAATCTTTTAACTTTTATCCTAGTGCGTCGTGTGCTTTTTGGTTTTTTCAATAAGTAATCTTTAGTGAGAAGAAAGTAGTCATTAGGGACTTCCAAGAAATAAATTATCCATCTTGTGGTACGGGCGTCCCCGCCCGTCCTTTGAATCTGTAACGTCTGAGACAGACCACAAAAGTTTTTAGATACTTTTTTATTTGGAAGTCCCTTATTTGTTCGTAGTTGTGTTTTAGCGCTAAAGCGCAACTACAAACAGAATAAAAAAATTGTTTACATAGTTCTTTTATCGCTACCTAATTTGCATTAAAATAAGTCTTCTAAAAGAATTATCTCATTTGAAATTTTAGCTTACTAATATTAATTAGTAGTGTACTCAAGCAGGGAAAAAACTAATTGGTGCGATTTTCAGAAATTTATTTTTTTTCTATGGGGAATGGGTTCGGGAATTTAAGAAAACTTGTATGTGAGTAAGCATTCAGCATTTAGCTATCAGTAATCAGCAGAATCAATGCTTTTGTAGTTTATGAAACAGTATATGATTGAATACCAAATTACTTAAGAGTTAACAGAGCTATGGTGGAAATGCTAAATATTTACGTCTTTACTTCTAAAAGTAGCAGCAATCACTATACTTGATTAAGACAGCAAGCATTATTCCACCCAAGACTTGCCCAAAGAGGAGCAGGGACGACAGTGAACCGAGACCAAGTAACTTCCTTTGAAGATTTATTTAGTGGTGACAGCGAGATGGCTGTACTGATGCGGTCGTTTGACTGGTCACAAACCCCACTAGGTCCAGTTGTAAGTTGGTCTGGGAGCTTGCGACTTGCAGTGAGCATTCTCTTGGCTTCCAGATTTCCAATGCAAATTCTTTGGGGACCGGAGTACATCCAACTCTATAATGATTCTTATCGTCCGATTCTTGGTACAAAACACCCCAAGGGTCTTGGGCAAAGAGGAAGTGAATGCTGGGAAGAAGTTTGGGATTTTGCAGGGGTGCGTCTTGATGAGGTGAGACGCACTGGGAAGGCGAATTGGTCAAATGACGAACTTCTTTTGATTGACCGCAATGGTTATGTTGAAGAATGTTACTTTACGTTCTCTTATACACCAGTACGTGATGAATCGGGAGCAGTTGGGGGTATATTTAATGTTGTTAATGAAACAACTCAACGGGTTATTGGTGAACGCCGCCACCACACTCAAAGCACGTTAGTAGCACAGATTGCTGAAGCAAAAAGCGTTGAAGAAGTTTGTGCGATCGCACGAGATATCCTATCTAATAACCCTTCTGACATTCCTTTTGCACTACTTTATTTGTGCGACGATAAGACAGAACAAGCCCGTTTGGTAGAAACAATTCATTTGGAACCAGCTACACCAGCAAGTCCTGTATTGGTTGACTTAAACACCCAAGAAAGTCTTGATACGTGGTTATTATCAAAAGTAGCACGTACGGGAAAACCGGAGCTAGTGGCAAACTTAAATACACAGCTTGATTTTTTACCCAGCGCACCGTGGGGAATATCGCCTCACTCAGCGCTTGTGCTACCTATCGCTTCACCAGGACAAGAACGCTGCGCCGGATTTATAGTAGTAGGGATTAGCCCATGTCGCTCTTTTGATGAAGATTACCGCCGATTCTTTGAGGTTATTGCTAGTCATCTCGCCATAGCACTGGCAAATATTCGCGCTTATAATCAGGAACGTAAGCGTGCAGAAGCGTTGGTAGAGCTAGACCGAGCAAAAACGGATTTTTTCAGTAATGTCAGTCACGAATTCCGCACCCCACTAACGTTGATGCTCGGACCGCTAGAAAGACTGATAAATGAAGCAAACGCTTTACCTTCTTCAATCAGCGAGCAGTTGCATATGGTACACCGCAATGGGCTGCGGTTATTGAAGTTGGTTAATACTTTATTAGATTTCTCTCGCATTGAAGCGGGACGCGTCCAAGCGGTTTATGAACCCACTGACTTAGCTGCATTTACAGCCGAACTAGCAAGTGTATTCCGTACAACCATAGAGCAGGCAGGTATGAGGTTATTAGTAGACTGTCCCTCGCTTCCTGAACCTGTTTATGTTGACCGCGAGATGTGGGAAAAGATAGTTCTGAACCTCCTGTCCAATGCATATAAGTTTACCTTTGAAGGTGAGATTGCGGTTAAACTGCATTTTTCTGAAGAACAAAATCCAACTTCGGTCATACTAGAAGTGCGAGATACAGGAATAGGTATTCCATCTGAAGAAATACCCCATTTATTTAAACGGTTTCACCGTGTAGAAGGAGCACGGGGACGTACATACGAAGGAACGGGAATTGGGCTGTCCCTTGTTCGAGAACTGGTACAGTTGCATGGCGGAACTATAGAAGTCAGAAGTGTATTGGGGAATGGAAGTTGTTTTACTGTAGCAATTCCTACAGGAACTGCTCATTTACCACAAGATCGTATCAGCGCAACTCGGACATTAACATCTACAGGATTGGGGACAGCTCCTTTCTTAGAAGAAGCATCGCGCTGGACACCAGAACAAGGGTATGAGAACACCAATACGTGGGAAAGTTATTTTGCTACTCAAGTTCCCAAAGCTGAAGCAACTGGCGTTGTAGGGTATGGGGAATTCACTACACCCCACACCCTACACCCTAGACCCTCTCTTCCTCAGATTCTCCTTGTTGAGGACAATGCAGATATGCGCGATTATGTCAAGCGACTGCTGAGTTCTATATATGAAGTGGAGACAGTTTCTGATGGAGTGGAAGCATTAGAGGCGATTCATCAACAACGCCCTGATTTGGTATTAACAGACGTGATGGTACCACGGATGGATGGGTTTGAGTTGCTGCGAGAGTTACGGACTGACCCAAATACACAAGAAATACCTATTATTATGCTTTCCGCAAGAGCGGGGGAAGGAGCTTGCGTGGAAGGGCTACAAGCGGGCGCAGATGATTATCTCATCAAGCCCTTTTCTGCTCGCGAACTGTTAGCACGAATTGATGCTAATTTAAAGCTAGCCCGATTGCGTCAGCAGGTGGCGATTCGCGAACAAGAGTTGCGCGTTAATGCTGAAAAGGCGCATACAGAAATTACTAAGATTTTTGAAAGTATTACGGATGGCTTTGTCGCTTTTGATGGTGAGTGGCGATATACTTATGTTAACCAAAAAGCAGCATATTTGTTGCAAAAAACACCACAAGAGTTACTAGGTCAGCAGATATGGGAAGTGTTTCCAGAATTGATAGGTACACCGATTGAACGAGAACTTCAACGCGCCATTGCTGAACAAGTGAGCTTAGAGTTTGAAGGGTTTTATCAACCTTTCAATATATGGCTTGATATTCGTACTTACCCAACTGAAGAGGGTCTTGCTGTTTATTTCCGCGATATTACGCAGCGTAAGCGAGCAGAGGAAGCGCTCCACCATAGTTTAGAGCGGGAAAGGGCTGCGCGTGCTGAAGCTGAATCTGCTAATAGAATTAAGGATGAGTTTTTAGCGGTGCTTTCCCATGAATTGCGATCGCCTCTCAATCCCATACTCGGTTGGGCAAAATTATTGCGATCGCGTAAGTTTGATGATAAAGCAACTGACCGTGCTTTGGAAACCATTGAACGGAATGCCAAATTACAAGCCCAACTGATTGAAGATTTGTTAGATGTCTCTCGCATCTTACGTGGCAAAATGGTATTGAATGTTTGCCCAGTCAACTTAGGAACAAGTATTGAAGCAGCAATAGAAACCGTACGTTTAGCAGCAGAAGCAAAAGGTATTCAAATTCAAACCGTTTTAAATCCAAATGTAGGAATGGTATCGGGAGATCCAAATCGCTTGCAACAAGTTCTGTGGAATTTGCTATCAAATGCTGTAAAATTTACACCTGATGGGGGAAGAGTCGAAATTCGATTAGAAGCAGTTGGATGTTACGCTCAAATTCAGGTACAAGACAACGGAAAAGGAATTAATTCCGAGTTTTTACCTCACGTATTTGAGTATTTCCGTCAAGAAAACAGTAGCACAACTCGCAAGTTTGGTGGGCTGGGTTTGGGATTGGCTATTGTTCGCTATATAACAGAAATGCATGGTGGGACTGTAGCCGCAGACAGTCCAGGAGAGGGACAAGGCGCAACATTTATCGTGAGACTACCTCTCATGAGTACCGAAAACCGCTCACTCACTCCTGAGTCAAATCCTAACACCCCACACCCCACACTCTACACCCCATTGGAGGGATTGCACATCTTAATTGTTGATGATGAAGCAGATATTCGGGATTTGGTCGCTTTTATTTTAGAGGAATCTGGAGCTAAAGTGAGTGTGGCAAAATCGGCGATGGAGGCGATCGCAGCTATAGAAATATCAATACCTGATGTTTTAGTTTCTGATATCGGAATGCCTGATGTCGATGGTTATATGCTGATGGGTCAGATTAGGGCTTTACCTGCATCCAAGGGGGGTCAGATACCAGCAATTGCACTGACTGCTTATGCAGGAGAGTATAATCAGAAACGTGCCTTGGCAGTGGGCTTTCAAATACACCTTTCTAAACCAGTGGAACCAGATGATTTGGTAAGGGCGATCGCTAGTTTGATTCGATAGCAATCTTAAATCATTTGTCAAGACTGTTAATAGCTAATAGCTAGTTGCTAATTGCTAATGGTAAAAAAGCAGTTAGCTATTATCATAAGTGGTTCTCTTTAGAGTTCTGGTATTAAATACTTCAACGTTATTTTGGATGCGGTCAACGTTTTGTATAATTTTGTATTTTTAAAAAAAGACAAGTGAAATATTCAGTTTATTTTTATTTTTTGAGAGTATTTACTATAGTGCTGATATGTTGTAAGTTAATCTATGGAAATCCTCCAAAGGTTTTTGAAAACAGACGGGAACTGAAAAGCCCGTTTTATAAGGATTTTGGCTGAAATCCTTTTCAGGAATCAGACAGGAATTCTATATGTGTTTGAGAAAATAATACCAAGTTGTATTTGAGCGTCATTATTTGCTCAAAAGTTAGTCTAGATAGTGGCTTGAATTCCAAACAAGACTAACTTTGAAAACTTGGTGTGTCAAGAATAATTACAAGACAGTCGAATAAAACTACAAGGAGAAACAATGGCATAAAGTTACACAATTGAGGCGAATAAATACTACCTCAATTTAACTTTCATAACCTTTTTTACTCCAGAACAAAAAATCTCTTTAGCAGAAGGAGATTTATGAAAATTCAATTCTGACCAAACAGGACAAAAGTTTGATGTTGTCTATCAGAATGCTCATATTACTAGCAACCCTAATTTTGAGTTTTCTGTAGGTAGTTTAGTTGAGACTCTAGACAATAGTCAGACCTTTTACCGATAGGCAACCACTTGGAAATGACAGTTTTCAACGAAGTATGTTGAGTATAAAAAATACAAATGTGCTGATAGTTTAACATACCTTGCCTTAATGAATGATTACTTAGAACCGTTGATGTAAAAGGAATTCACCAAAAACTCTAGTTCAAAAAAGGAGTATCTTATGGGAACTATAGAAACTAAAGAATTTACAATTTACCCGAATAACAATTTTTTAAATTCAACTTCTCAAAACTTGTTCAATACGAATTTAACTTTAAAAGAAGGGGATTTATTAACGATTAACTCTAACCAAATACAACCCAACTTTAACAGTTTCTATCAGTACGATAAAAACACCACAAATTCTAATTTTGAATTTTGTGTAGGCAGTCTAGTGGGCACTCTAGACGGGGGCAAAACCTTTTTTCCAGTAGGAAACCATTTGAAGGTGATGGTTTTAGATGAAGGAGGTAATCTCTCTCTTGTGTTCTGGGGTTCCGATAACAGTGCAGATAGCACTGCGGTTACGGTAACAGTAGAGGTCGAAAGGGGGAAAGCTGAAGAGCAAGCCATCGCAACATCAAAAGAAACCGCAGAAATTAATTTTGATGACTTTCCCAATACATTTTCTTTTGCAGTTCATAGCCATGCCAATTCGGTACGTCAGCATGCAATAAACATTAACCTTCCCGAACCTCTTTTAGATACAGCTATTGAATTACAACCTGGAGACCTACTGACAGTTGATGTCTCTCCTAGAGACTTATGGAGTCAGGACGCAGGAGCAAGACTTGTCGATGCTAATGGTCGAATTGTCGGTCCTGCTACTCGCACAGACATTGGAAAAGCCCAGTGGAATCTTTATCCCTATAAAGGGCACAACTATAGAGATGGTAGTCTAGCTGGCTCTTTAGACGGGGGAAAAACTTTTTTCCCTGTAGGAGTTCATCTAGAAATGACAGTTTTAAGTGCAGGTACGCTTTTTCTTTGCTGCTGGGATCAAGATACGGGTAATAACCGAAGTTTTATCACAGCCTATGTCAAAGTAGTTCGTAATGGCGTGCCAATTACTAATCTAAACATCAAAACCCTCATTGGCATTGGAAACGGCAGCAATACTCAGATAGGTAGCGGAACATCAAGCGGAACAAAAATTGATGACTCAACTTTAAACTGTTCTACAAATCTGCTCAAGTTAAACACCAAGTTAAAGTCTGACCTGAGTGCTAGCAAATAGGAAAGCAATTGGTGGCAGAAATTTCAGGTGAATTCAGTGCGGAGCAAGTTCCGCACCTCTACCTCTGCCTACAACGTCTTAAAGAACTATTTCAATAAAGCTAAAGGAGACAATCATGGTAACAACAACAGTTGAAAAAAAACAATTCACAATTGAGAGCAGTAAATACTCCTCTAAAACATCTCTCTTCAAAATATCAAACACGGATATTCCTGCTTTACAAGCAGGAGACTTACTCATCATTAATGTCGAAAGTGGAAATCCTTATGGTGTCTATGATGGCACACACCCACTGAATGAATTTATCCCGTTTGCTGATTCAGATAACTATTTTTATGAATTTCCTTTTGGTAGCCTGGTGGGAACTTTAGACAATGGCAAAACCTTTTTTCCCATAGCAAACCACTTGGAAATGACCGTTCTACAACCAGATGGGAATCTTTCTTTTGTCTTTTGGGGGAGTGACAGCAGCACCAGTACTAATACTGTTACCCTAACTGTAGAAGTCCTGAGGCAAAAGGACTTAGAACAATTTAATATTCCCCTAGAACTTAGCAATTATTTTTTTACAGACAGATGGCAGTTTGATGTTGATGCTAAGGTCAATTCTGTATCCAACACCACTGCACCCCCTCTTTTAAAAACAGGTCTTTATTTACAACCAGGAGATTTAATCACCGTTGATGTTCATCCTCTCGATTTCTGGTCTTTATCCCAGGGGAATTCAAATATTAACCTGACTACTAATGGTAGAAGATCCGATGGAACTTTCTACGGAGATTATCCCAAATTCCACCACAATTTTCAATATGGTAGTTTAGTTGGCACTCTAGACGGGGGCAAAACTTTCTTTTCGGTAGGAACCCATTTGAAAATGACAGTTCTCACTATAGGTCATTTATCTTTTGCCTGCTGGGATATTGATTATGCTAGTAACAAAGGTTTAGTCAGAGCCTATGTCAAAGTAGTCCGCAACGGAATTACGATTACTAAACCAAGCAATGTTGCTAACAACAGTATAAATTTAGGGCAGTTTACAAACTCACCAGATTTAAGAGAAAAAATCAAGTTTGACCCTAACACTTGTATTTGGATCAAAGCAAACTGCAAGCTGCAACCACCATCTTTCATTAATAACGATAGTGCTGTCATCATCACCGAACCTGACAAAAAATACAATGTTCAGATAACAGTTAATCCGGGAACTGCTGGCTATAAAAATACCTTTGGAATATTCCCCACCAGCGAAGATGGTAGCGTTGCTGGTGTCAAACCAGGAGAGCCTAATTATGCAGAAACTGCGGTGAGAAATCGCGTTAAGTTAGCAAACTACAATGAAGAGTCACTTCAGCAGACATTTACATCGGAACTGCTTGGTGGAAGTAACTATGAAGTGTTCCTGATTGCGAATGGAACCCCAGAACAATTCTTACAGGAAGACCCCAAAAATGAAACAACAGTAACTCCCAAGGCTTACTTTAGAACTACTGAAGCAAACCCTGATAAAAAACCTCATATCAAAGCATTATCAGAAGACACATTTGGCTTTGAGGATATGTACGGCGGAGGAGATCAAGACTTTGATGATATAACAGTCCAGATGAAAGTTATCTCGGTTGAAAGCACCACTACATCATCGAGTAGCCAAACAGATAATACAAATACTCTGACAGAAAATGACTGTCCGCTTTATCCACTCTGTAAACTGTCTCAATTAAATAATTAAGGTCCCATGACCAGTGTGAGTTAAAGACATTTTTTGATGGAAAACCTAAGTCAATCATATTGGCTTAGGTTTCTTGGTGTAACCAAAAGTTAAGTGATCTGTACAGATCCTAATAGTTCAGGACTTACGCAAGCGTCACTCAAACACCTGCCCTAGTAACATTTTGATTCTCTACCCAACAGATTTGCATCTGTCTTAACCAAACTACAAATTAGCCCATTACACATACCTCTGTTAACCCTCGCCAAATTCAGCTGGATTTGGCGACGCAGTCCTCACCATTAGAAGAAAACGCTGATTTGAACCCCAAGTATAATTCAGCAGCTAGGGAAGATTGGGCGGCGCAGCGGAGTGCCGGGTGCTGGTTGCGACAATCCAGACCGCTAATACGCTTGTCTTGGTAGCCCGTACCCGGCACCGCCCAATCTAGCATTGCGTTCCCCAGTTGCGTCACTTACCCTTTCAAGGTTATCACCTTGAAAGGCTATTCCTAACCAGGCAAAGTTAGCTTGGCGAACCACTAGTTCGTGGATACTACTATTGTTTGTTGTAAAGGTGAATAAAGTGAATCTTTAAAAATAGATGTAATTTTTATTTTTTTATTAAACTCTTTATGAAGAAAAGATTTTTTGTCACGTCACAGGAGAAGATTAAGTCGGTAAAAATTCTGAAGACTAAGTTAACAAATTAATATATCAGAGTATGGGCAATATCTACCAACATAGCTTCTTACTTGCTACAGCTACAGCTCTCAGTTTAGCAGCAACTAGTCCTGCAAACGCCGCCTCTTTATACTCAGTGACTAATCTTGGTGTACTAGGTAGTAACACAGACGGCACAAGCTTTAGCAGAGCCTATGATATCAATAATAATAATCAGGTAGTCGGCACTTCATCTTTGTCATTCTTTACCATCAATAGAGACCGCCCCTTCATATGGGATAGCACAAACGGGATACAGAGTCTTTTGCCTTCATATTCTGACCCTTTTGGTCCAACGGATGCTCGAGGCATCAATGATAAAGCTCAGGTGGTTGGTCTTAGTACAAGTAGCAGACAATATCCGGTTGCTTTTATTTGGGATAGTCAAAATGGCTCACGATCCATTCCTTCTTTAGCAGAATCACCTGTCGTGATTTCCGACTTCGCTTATGACATTAATAATCAAGGTCAAGTGGTTGGGAAATCAGACACAATGCGTGGTCCTCAGGCTTTTTTGTGGAAAAGTTCAGAAGGTATCCAAAACCTTGGTGCTTTAGGTCCTGTCAACGAACTCGGCTACTCTAGTAGTACCGCCTATGGAATCAATGACAAAAGTGAAGTGGTTGGTGTATCCAATGGTAAAGTTGTTTTATGGGACAGCACCAATGGCATACAAGACCTTGGATTTGCAGGTACTGCCTATAACATTAATAACCGAACTCAGGTGGTTGGTTCTTTGACTTCTAGCAACGGCGAACGGGCTTTTTTGTGGGAGAAAACAACGGGAGTCCAAGACTTGGGTGTTTTAGGGGTTAGCAGCAATGACAACAGCAGAAGCATTGCTTATGGTATTAACGCACAAACTCAGGTAGTCGGTGTCTCTAGTTCGGCTCAAGGTGACCGTGCTTTTGTCTGGGAAAATGGTGTTCTATCCGATTTGAACGACCTAGTTTCTGGTGGAGATGGCTGGTTGTTGACGGAAGCTAGGGCAATAAACGATGCTGGATATATAGTCGGTACCGGCACTTTTAATGGTCAAACCCGTGGTTTTTTATTAACACCGCTAACAAAATCTACTCCTGAACCAACTGCTACGCTGGGTTTGCTTGTAATTGGTGGTGTTAGTATCACCTTGTGGCGACGAAGAAAACTCATTCATTAGCATAAGCTGGTTTGCTCCTTCCATAGGTACAAGACGAAACTCAATCAGCAGTGCAATCATGTACTTATGGAAACTGCAAAACGCATAGCAACCCTCAACCGAATTCGTAGACTGAGCCGCCTGATGGATACTTCTCTAGGTATTCCAGGTACGCGTTTTCGTATTGGGCTAGACCCAATTATTGGTCTGATTCCAGGTGCTGGTGATTTAATCAGTACTGGGTTTTCAGCTTACATCATTTTTTTGGCTGCTCGCTTTCGCATACCACCTAAAGACTTATCCCAAATGATTTTCAATGTGGGGTTGGAAGCAGTAGTCGGTACAGTTCCTTTGGTGGGTGATATCTTTGATGCTTTTTATAAGTCGAATATCCGTAACTTGGAAATTTTAGAGAAGCACCTAACGGTCACTGACCCAGAACTCGAAAAAGTTGCTACTGAAGTTTACGACCAGCAATCTAGTCAAGTTTGAACTCTATCTAAAACTCCGCCTCTAGACTCAAGAATCTCAGATTCATATACGTTAACACTATAGATGGGCTTTACAGAGCGTCAATGCGACTTGCAGTAAAGCGCATCCTTAAGCGAAGTAGTAGAAATAAGAGTAACAAAAATGGCAGATTCACAAGAACGCAATCAACAGACGAAAAAGCTGCGCGAACTGATTAAAGATATTGACGTTGGAATGCTGACTACAGTCGATGAAGATGGGACTCTACACAGTCGTCCAATGTCAACTAATTCTGAAGTCGAATTTGATGGCGATCTTTGGTTCTTCACTTATGGGAGTTCTCATAAAGTTACAGAAATAGAACAGCAACAACGGGTTAACGTTAGTTTCTCAGATCCGCACAAGCAGACCTATGTTTCCATGTCGGGTCAAGCTCAACTGGTACGCGATCGCAACAAAATGCAGCAGTTGTGGAAACCCGAACTCAAAGCTTGGTTCCCTAAAGAATTGGATGAACCTGATATTGCTTTGCTCAAAGTTAATGTTGAAAAAGCTGAGTACTGGGATGCTCCTTCAGGTTTTGTCGTCCAAACAATTGGATTGGTAAAGGCTATGACCACTGGTGAAACACCCAACACAGGCGAGAATGAAAAAGTTGCCTTGCGGTAAACAGAATAGTAGTCTTAGAGAAACCCGGTATCTTGGAGATACCGGGTTTCTAGTTATTACAAAAGTTAAACCTGGGATATCACTTAGAGTATCGTATGTCCGACATTATACCCCAACCAGGGGAAAAAGCCCCTGTTTTCTCAGCTACCAATCAAGATGGTCACCCAGTGAGCCTAATTGATTTCTCCAATCAATGGGTTGTTTTATATTTCTATCCTAAAGATGACACTCCTGGTTGTACTACCGAAGCGAAAGATTTTACAGAATTAGATGGGGAGTTTAGCAAATTAGGTGCAAAAGTTTTAGGGGTCAGTCCTGATTCAGAGAAGTCCCATTGTAAATTTATCAACAAACACAATTTGTCCATTACATTATTAAGTGACCCAGAGCATCAGGTAGCTGAGGCTTATGGAGCATGGAGATTAAAAAAATTTATGGGTAAGGAATATATGGGCGTAGAACGTTCAACTTTCCTGATTGCACCCGACCAAACCATAGCTTATGCTTGGGCAAAGGTTAAGGCGAAGGGTCACGCAAATGCAGTGATGGATAAATTGAAAGAATTAACATAAACCGTCTTGATTAAACTTGGTGTAGCTTTTTTAGCTTAGAGCAGAAGAAGCCCCACACTGAAACGGTACTCTTATCTATATCACAACGTACACAACGTTTACTGTATAAACATTTGACGT
>JAWQFQ010000195.1:0-18409 GCA_035967975.1 Scytonema sp. PMC 1070.18 | reverse complement strand
GAATTATGAATTATGAATTATGAATTATGAATTATGAATTATGAATTATGAATTGTGAATTTTTTTATCATTCATAACTCATAATTCATAATTTAAAGTTCTGCCCGAATTGTAAAGGCGTAGTCGCCGCCTGGTTCGAGCTGGTAATCTCGTTGCTCCAAAAAACGACCGAGAGGTTCTTTAATTAAAGCCCGTCCTTGAGAGGGCTTCACAGACAGTTCGCCGCGACTGAAATGCCATTGGAACTGCCACTCAAAATCACCTGCTCTCACTTCACCTTCAAGAAAACCATCTTGCCAGGATTGGCGAATAATCCTGACATGGGCAGTAGTTTCTGGTAAACGTCTTTTTTTTCTAGCACTCACAATGCTTAATGTCAAGTCAAAAATTGCAACTAACTTTCTTAGCTTTACATATACTCAACATACTGATAACTGATAACTGTTAAAATACAATGATTCCACCCAAATCACCAAACATTTGCTCAATTAGGTCTTCCATCATTTCCTGGTTTTTCTGACGCAAAACTGGGGGACCGGAGAGAAACTCTTTGATAGTCATTTTTTGGTCGCGAAAGTTCTTCACAAAATCGCGGATTTCAGCAATAACTTCAATCTCAGATTCAACTTGTTCCAACATTTGACCAATTGGGTCAATTCCTGCTTTAGTTGCTTTTCGACAATCGGAAACCATCACTCCTTCAGGAGTGTTCTTTACCAAGCGAAGTTCATGTTTCAACGTTTCATACTGAGTTTTGAGAGTTTCATTTTCCTGTTCCATTCGTGTGCATTTTCGGGACAAATCGTCTTCATTACTGCTTTCAACAGATTCACCCGCTTGATGTTGCTGTTCAATTTCTAATAAACGAGCTAAATCGCCCTCTTGGTAAGCTTTGTTAATTTCCTTCATGATTTCGGTATGACGCATTTGCGTCTCGCTGTCTGTTACCTTATCTGGATGAAAAATTTCAGCTAACCGGAGAAAAGTATGGCGAATCTTTTTCGAGATTTCAGATTTGATTTTAGAAGGAAATCCTATCTCTTGTGTTTGCTGATTTTCCCAATCTTGAGAGCGGTTTTCTTGAGATGGCTCGGAACCATTTTCTTCATTTGTTTCAAATAATTCGTCTAGCTCTGGGTCGTGTACTTCGTTCCCCAATTTGGGACTGATAACCCCAGCGGTTTGGAGATTTCGATAAATTGCTTCAATATCTCTTTTTGTCTGCTTGCCAAATTTTCTCGTACTGAATATTTCATCAAACAAAGTGTGAATTTCTTTGTCAAGGTCTGCTAACTTTTTAAAGCTAGGTGTACCGCGATTAAATATGTCCGTAGCAAGCGATCGCATTTGCTCGACAAAGTTTTTCAGTTCGGTTCGCTTTCTTTTAATCTGTTTCAGCAGCCACTGATGTTCTTTTTCCAACGTTTCCAATCGGATATGGAGGGATGACAGAGCCAGTGTTGCTGTTGGAGTGGTTTTAGATCGGGAGGATACTGATTGACGCATGGAAAATTTGAGTTAACTCAAGGTTAAAAGACAGCAGACAGAACTTTGACATATCACGAGTGGATGCAATACTTGTCGGTTAACGATAGTTAAGGCTCTAGAAACCCGGTTTCGCAGAAGTTACCAGGTTTCTAATTTTCGCGCTTCCCTTGCAGTATTGCGAGTGGATGATAACAAGATAGGTTGTATCCTGATAGATGCTAGCAAAAAGTATCGTTACATTGAACGACTTCTTTACATTACTACTTTTTCACTGATTGAGTCCCGATTGATACTCTAAGATTTAGAATTTTTATCGAAGGGAGCTTGTGGCGATAGGCAATAGTGCTCTCAAGACTACAAGGGATAGCTATCAACTTATCAAATCTTTAGATATTTGTCTTTTTTTTATGTATTTATACAGAGAGTTAAGTTCTTACAGGGTTAAGGCGCTACACCCTACATTCCGGAGTGCCTATATATTCTGGGTAAACGTAGTAGCTCTTGCACGGGCGAACTATTAAAGTCAGTGACCCCCTCACGAGAGCCACTGCTCTTCAAAACCGTACTTGTAACTTTCGCTACATACGGCTCCTCAACAATTTGGTGCTTGTCCTATTGCATACCAAGAGCCAAACCATCCTTGGCTGTTTTAACGTCGTGACAGTGTCTATGTAATAGTTGGAGATTCCTGTGTTCGTCTTTGCCACCCTTACTGAGAGTCCCTTTATCCTTTACCTTTTGGTTCCAGCGCATAGAGCCTTATTTCGCTGGTTCATTATTACGATGGTTCAGACGCATCTTCGCTTACGCTACTCATAGGTTCTTGCTCGAAGGAAACCAGCTTAGGCTACTAGCTTTACCTCCTTTTCATCCCGCTTCAGGCTTTGATGGCTAGTCGCAAACCAGGGGGTGATGCTTTAACCACTGCACCTGTGGAGAAGGACTTTTAACTATAGGTTAATCACCTTCATGGTCATTTAGTTATCAAGGTTCTGTTCCGGTTACCCGGTTCCTTTTCCTTGCCACTCATCCCTGAGTATTACTACTCATTTCGAGTGAACGAATCGCACACTGAGGCTAATGACGAGCCGCTAATTTCTTAGAAGCCCACACTTACCGCTTTGCAACAAGTGTGTGGAGTCGTCACTCTCTACAGGCTATATCTAGAACTTTTTCAGCCTATTCTCATTTAAATCTTATTTAACCTTCATAACCAACTCAGTTGATAGCCGCATTCTATATAATTAGAAACATTCAACTGATTCTCAAGGGGTTGAAACGATGAAAAATGTAATTATCGGCAGTTTATCTTGCTTAATGCTCCTGATGGCTGCTCCTGCTGTTCAAGCCCAAAAAGCCACTCCCGCAGTAACAGATCAGACTAACACAGCTATTACTGAAAGCCTTACACCTGATCGTTTAATTGTTTTCGCGATGCGAGGAGGCTTGGAGAAACAAGGTATTTCTGGAGGCAATTCGTTGTTTGCTGGATATAGGTCTGGTAAAGTGAATGCTGAATCCTTAATTAAGGCTGGGATCTCTGCCGGTAAAGTATCACCCGATTCTATCAACGATCAAAAGTACTTGAATACTGTGGATGATAAACTTCGACAATACAACCACGACTATTAAACTCAGGAATGAGAAAGCAAATATTAATACTTCCCTGTATGTAAAAATACAGGGCGTTGCTGAATCACGGGATGATTTCGCTCTATTTTGAACGAATTTTCAATAGTTTCAACTGCTAATTCATCCCACATTTATGCAACGCCTCTTCAGTTGGTTAATATCATGTCCGCTCATGTACCCTAAATAAAATTCACGCATAAGGGCGCAGTCGTTCCCGCAGGGTAGACGCAAAGGCGCTAAGAAATTAAGTAACTTTTATTATGGTTATGCTCCCAGACATGATATTACTCATATCTTGCACCTAGACCAAAAACCGGGTTTCTTGAGAATGACGATGCTAGAAAAGCTGAATTTTACGTTGAGAAACCCAGTTTTTTATATCTTGTTCTGCTATAAAACTAAAAATTTTGGCTTTCATCTCACTCTATCTTTTATATAAGATTAAAAATATAAGCTATTGCTAAATCACTGTTGAAAGGTAGACATTTGACGCAAAAAATACATTTAGATACTTATCTGAAGAGAGATGAAGAAAATCTTGGGTAGGGGCGTTGACGGAGCCTTCCCATAGGGTACGGCTGTTCGCCCTTACAATATATTTCATGTGTAGCGCAATTTTAGAGAATTAGTATTAGCTGTGGTTAATCAACAAGTATTGAGAAAAATTACTCTCCCAAAAAGAAAAATATACAGAAACAGAGCAAAAAGTTGGCTTTTTGCTCTGTTGTGCTTATCTAAAATTTTCTAAAGATTAAACTTCAGCACCAGCTTTTGGGTCAGCACCCATTGGGGAGACGTAATCACGGAAAATAACCATTTGTTGCTCGAAATCTACTTGCTTAATTCTGTTGAGCAAATCTTGTCCTTGGGAGGAAAGGTCATAGTTAGAAGGCATAGGAACGATAGTAGCGCTTTCCATCCCTTGAGCCAAACGATACCAAAATAACAGCTTTGTTGTATCGCTCATTGAGCCGTACATACGGGTATGTTGATTGTCAGCCTTGTTAATTAAATCGCGCTGAAATTGTAATTGTTCTTCGTGTGATAACTCTTTGATTTGATTGAATAAACCATCAGCGACATCTGTAGCAACAGTACTAGCACCTGGTGCAGCAGGAGTGATAGAATCTCCCATTTCTTTATAAATGAACCAGAATACAGCTAGTTGTTCATCTACAGGTAAATTCTGAAAAGCTCGAACACATTCGCGAATACCGGGGTCGTTAGTTTGAGTGAATGTCATATCTAAATCCGATTGCAAAAATTTACTTTCATGCTTCACGCTATCAAAGTTATATTTGATGTTTAACCCTACCAGAGACAGATGTAGTGAAATGAAAGAGAGGAACAATTAAATAATGTTAGTGGTTAGTTGTTATTGGTTAGTAGTTTTGAGCCAAGAAATAAATTTCACCGTTTAGAGCTAAAGTCAGATTTATCTGACTGTATATGGTTTTTAACCCGTTTTAACAGGTTTAAGTTTGAGCGCCTGAATTAAAATTCAGGGCTTATCCGAACAGTAATGGTGGTAATCCTTTTCTACTAACCACTAACAACTAACTAATTAGGAGATTTAGCTGTGGATAGACGCTTAAAAGGAAAAGTAGTAATTATTACAGGTGCTGGAACAGGTATTGGAGAAGCGATCGCCCATAAATTTGCCAAAGAAGGTGCTTGTGTTGTTGTGAACGGATTACCTGACGACCCTATTGAGGATGTTGTCAATTCAATCAAACAATATAGTGGTCAGGCTGTAGTCTACACTGGGGATGTTTCTCAAGAATTTCACGCTCAAAACTGTGTGCAAACAGCAATCAACGCTTATGGTAAATTAGACATACCCACATTAGGGTCTCCACCTATGGAATGTTGAAAATCAGTGCATTTTCCCCAATAATGCATCACTGCTGGACAGGGTGGATACAGAAACAGGCAGTATCCAGCTCTGCCCTAGTAGGCGTTCTTGTTCGGTGGTACTGTATCCGTGAATGTATTGCGTTTCCATTCCCAACACTGTTCTGTTGCCTTACAAAGTGTAACGCACAGATGCCCTAAATATTCACGGCGTTGCATAATTGCGGGATGTTTTTGAATTATTGTCAACAAAAAAATCTCATCTTTTAGCGAACTTCTCTTCCCTTCAGGACGCTCCGCTTAGCTTGCTTCCCCTCTGGGGTACGAGACGCTTCTCTCCCTTGAGGCTCCGCCAACGCGAAAAAGACGCGACTTGATCGCGTCTTTGCGGTTCAATAATTCATCCCTATTTTAATCAACGCCATATTCACTTCACGCTCTGTCCGGTTGTTCCATCTCGCCTTCTTGTCCTTGTACTTTCCTCTGTTGATAATCTTCCGAAGATTGTGGATTTAACTCCCACCGACGGTCATCGCGCTGCTCCATCATATCTGTTGTCCGCAAAAAGGCTTTATCATCCATTTCTATTCCAACAGCAGCAGCAACTTCATCCACAATATCTTGGTCGGGAGTCGGAGCTGTACCGCCTACAGCTTCATCACCTGTGACGGCGGCTGTTTCCCAAGCTGCGTCTACATCTCCTGCTGTTAGTATTGGATCGGCTTGATGGTTATTCTGGATTTCTTGCTTGAGTTTGCGATCGCCAATATTATTCCCAGGCTCGTCTGCAACTCCAGTTCCATAAGATTCAGTCACAACCTGTGGGAGGTTGCTGACCTGTTCGTTGTCATGATTTTGATTTGTTAACTCTTTGTCTTTTGCCATAATTCTAGTTTTTTACAACTCTCAATCAATCTTTCTTTTTGAGCTTATCATCCAAAAGTTGTATAACTTAAGGAATAGAACAATGTCTTTCTTTCGGTTGAAGAGAAATAAACACGTGATGCATATCATTTATAGCATCATATAAATTCATGTTATAGCCACTTCATACATAGATAGTTGTGAGCCAAGAAACAGGATTGAATATTTTTTTAGTTACTCCTGTATTTTAACTCATAACTATTTTTTTACTGATTATTGTTTACCTACTAATAGTATAGTAAAAATTGCCCGAATATCTAATGTATCACTTTGGAAGTAAAAAAATATATTTCTAAAGAACGAAGAAAAGCTCCTAAATTCACAGTAATAATTAAGCTATGAATTCATGGTCGAGTGATAAGGGAGTTAGGATTTATGACTAGGGGTGAAGCCCATATGGTAAAGCCCCTAATCATAGTTCCTAACTGTTTTCTACATTATTGATTAATAGATAATTAATTTTTTAAAAAGAATTAATTAGATTTGAGTTAATCGAATAATAACGACTTGATTAAATTTAACTACTAAAAAAATTTAATTATAAAGTGTATGAAAGGTGTTAAATGAACGGAAGTCTAGCGAACTCAATACTGGTGTAGATAAATTGGAGGCGAAAAGTGAAATACGACGAGTTTATCAAACATGTTGAAGGAGTTGCTCAATTAAGTTCCCGTGAAGAAGCAGAACGTGCAACCCGTGCAACACTTGAGACTATCAAAGAGCGTATTGTTAGAGATGAAGCAAAAGATTTAGCCTCTCAGTTACCGCAAGAACTAGGTGAGTGTTTGCGAGGACGAGAAGGTGAAAATGGTCAACCTTTCTCCATGCAAGAGTTTATTTCCCGTGTGAGCGACAAGGAAGGAGTAGAGCCAACAGCTGCTGCAATGCATACTCGTGCTGTATTTACAGTGATACAAACTGCGGTCACAAGTGGCGAATTTGCCGATTTACAAGCAAACTTCTCAGATGATTATGCAGAACTGTTCCCTACAGCACCAAGTAGCGAAATGCCTGCTCGATAAATCAGCATTCAGTAATCAGCTAACAGCTATCAGCATTTAAGGCTGTTTGAGTAGTTGTAAGGAAGCATTTCGGAAAAGTATTCTGACTAGCTGAAGGCTGACAGCTGAATGTTTTTATACGACCAATTACCCAAATATTTTATACGTTCACAATAAAGGAAAACCAATGGTAAATTTAAACAACAATAGCAATAAGAAAAAGGTAGCTATCCTCATTGAAAATGGTGTAGAGGATGCAGAATTTCAAGTGCCTTATAATGGTTTGAAACAAGCGGGGATGGATGTTGTTGTCCTCGGTGCTCGCATGAATGAAACCTACAAAGGCAAGCATAACAAAGCCTCTAAACAGCCAGATGGGACTACAACAGAAGCTCAAGCTTCTGATTTTGATGCTGTAGTCATTCCTGGAGGTATGGCTCCTGACAAAATGCGTCGTAATCTCAGTACAGTGAGATTTGTGCAAGAAGCTATGCAGCAAAAAAAATTAGTGGCTGCGGTTTGTCACGGACCACAAGTTTTAATTGAAGGCGATTTGCTCAAAGGTAAACAGGCTACTGGGTTCATGGCGATCCGCAAAGACATGATTAATGCGGGAGCCAATTACATAGACGAGCCCTTGGTGATTGACGGAAATTTACTGACATCGCGTCAACCTGGAGATTTGGCAATTTTTACAACGGCTATTTTGAGCCGTCTGGGTTATGGTGGCAAAGATGCTGCTTTACCAGATGAGAGAGATGCAAAAGCTGAATGGTGGAAATTAGCTGATGCTTGGGGTGGTTCTACTAAGAGTGATATTGTTAAAGCGTTAAACACAGCCCTTTCTGGTGAACGTTATTCTTTAGAGGCTTTGGAGAAGTACGCTGATAAGGAATCAGACGCGGAAATTAAAGCTTTGTTTCAACATATGATTGCTAACAAGCAAAGCCACATTCAAATACTGGAAGCGCGTTTGGACGAATTTGGTGAAAAACCTTCTTTAATGTCAAATCTTGCTAGCCAGTATGCGAAAGTGAAACACACTCTCTCTGGAAGTGACGACATATATCAATTGCGTAGCGCTTTGGGAGATGTGCAAACAGGTATAGGTGATATTGGTAACTTGGTAGCAGCATTAACCGATCCAATATCAACTGCTATTTTCATGCAAATCTACAAAGACCTCGTGACATATGAACAGCAACTCGCAGACCTATATCGGGCGCGGATGGGTGCTGAGATCAAACCCGCAAAGCCAACTACAGGCGCTGCTGTCACGCAATAGATTTGGTAACGGATGTTGTAGCGGATGTAACGGATAAATTTTACGTGATTGAGATGAATTATCCGTTACTGTTATTTCATCCGTTAATTGCTTTGAGGGTTAATACGGGGGGGAGAATTTTAACGTGGAAATAACTTCAGGAAACCAATTTGATAAAAATCAGACTGAAGCTAGTGAAACTGAACGTTGGGCTTCAATTATTGGTGGTAGTGCTTTAGTATTAACAGGTTTAAGTCAACGCTCTCTAAGAGGGGTGTTAATGGCTTTAGCAGGTGGTGGTTTGATTTATCAGGGCGCAATAAAACAAAGCACAGTTAAACAAGTACAGCAAACAATGGGTATTGATATTAATATTAGCCAAAGTATCAAAGTTGAGAAGACGGTAACTATTGATAAATCAGCAGATGAGCTTTACCGTTTTTGGCATAACTTTGAAAATCTTCCCACCTTTATGAAGCATCTCAAATTTGTGAAGGTGTATAACGAAAAGCGTTCTCATTGGATTGCAAATGCACCTCTAGGTGGAAGTGTAGAATGGGATGCAGATATTATTGAAGACCGAGAAAATGAATTTATTTCTTGGGCTTCAGTAGAAGGGGCGGATGTGGATAATTCTGGTTTTGTTCGCTTTAAAAAAGCACCAGGCGATCGCGGAACGGAAGTCAAGGTTGTCATGGAATATAACCCTCCTGGAGGAGCATTGGGAGCAGCTTTTGCAAAAATTTTCGGAGAAGAACCAGAACAGCAGATTGGGGATGAATTGCGCCGTTTCAAAATGCTAATGGAAGCTGGCGAAATTGCTACCACAGAAGGTCAACCAAAGGGAAGCTAAAAGTTATGAATTATGAATTATGAATGCTGAAAAAGTGGCTGGTTCAACTTCATCATTCGTATTCAGAAAGGGTATACCATTTCATAATTCATAATTTGTCATTCATAATTTATACATTGGAGGATTTTTATGAATCGGTTACGTCAGATTTTGACAGTTTTTTTAGTAGGGTTAACATTTTTTGTAATGCAACCTTTCGGATTAGGAACACTACCAGCGCAGGCTGCTGATACTGTGAAAAGTCCAGAAGGTATCTATTACAAAGGAACACCTAACGAAACGAGAACTTTCAATAACAGCAACGCCAGAAATGGTAGCAATTTAGTTGACTCTACTAGAAGAAATCTTCAAGAAACTACTGGTAATGCCCGCAATAATCTCACTTCTCGCAATCTCGATGGAACTGTAACAAGCCCGGAAGGTATTTATTATAAAGGAACTCCTGACGAAAGGGCTGATATCAATAATAACGACACTATCCGCAATGACAATCAACTAGTTAACAATGCTAGAAGAAACTTGAAAGAAACTGCTGATAGCGTTCGAGAATCAGTTTCTCAAGGTGTAAATGATACTGCTCGTAATCTTGGTCAAACCGCTCAGAATCTTGGTCTTAGTGATGCTATGACCACACCAGAAGGTAAATATTACAAAGCAACACCTAACAGAAACAACATCAACAACAGTAATAACTTGGCTCGTGATACTAATAACCCACTGAAAGGTGCTGCTGATAATATCCGCGAGAAACTTAACCTGGATGAACCCCTTCCTCGTAGTACAAAAGAATTTTTACGCTCAACTGAAAGAAGAGTTGAAAATACAGTTGATCCCGTAACTGGAACACGAAAAGGCTACTATCAAGAACCCGTTCGATAACCTGGATGTAGGGGTATAGGAGTGTAAGGGTGTAGGTGAACACTCTTACACCCTCACACCCTCACACCCTCACACCCCTTAATTTGAGGAATATTGACTATGAAAGCAGTATGCTGGCACGGTGCCAATGATGTCCGAGTCGAAACGGTGCCAGATCCAAAAATCATTAATCCCCGTGATGCGATCGTCAAAATTACTTCGACTGCAATTTGCGGTTCGGATTTGCATTTGTATGACGGCTTTATCCCCACTATGGAGAAGGGTGATATCCTAGGTCATGAATTTATGGGGGAAGTCGTTGACCTTGGTAGCAAAGTGAAGAATGTGAAAGTAGGCGATCGCGTTGTTGTTCCTTTCACAATATCTTGCGGTAATTGCTTTTTCTGCAACCGGGATTTATGGTCATTATGTGACAACTCCAACCCTAATGGTTGGATAGCTGAGAAGTTGATGGGTCATTCACCATCTGGTCTATTTGGCTACTCCCATATGTTAGGTGGTTATGCTGGTGGTCAAGCAGAGTATGCCAGGGTTCCCTTTGCCGATGTAGGCTTGTTCAAGATTCCTGATGGATTAACGGACGAACAAGTAGTGTTTTTGACAGATATTTTTCCAACAGGTTACATGGCAGCGGAAAACTGCGATATTGAACCAGGTGACATAGTTGCAATTTGGGGTTGCGGACCAGTTGGACAGTTTGCTATCAGAAGCGCTTATATGCTGGGTGCAGAACGTGTTATTGCCATTGACCGTATTCCCGAACGCTTGCAAATGGCAGAGAAAAGCAACGCCGAAGTTCTAAACTACGAAAAAATCAATGTAGGTGAAGCCTTAAAAGAAATGACAGGTGGACGCGGTCCTGATGCATGCATTGATGCTGTGGGAATGGAAGCACATGGTACAGACTTTATGGCATTGTATGACAAGGCAATGCAAGCAGTACGTTTAGAAACTGACAGACCCACTGCTTTGCGAGAAGTCATTGTAGCATGTAGAAAAGGCGGTCATGTTTCTATACCTGGTGTCTATGGAGGCTTTTTAGACAAAGTGCCAATGGGCGCTGCGATGAACAAAGGCTTAACCTTCAAAACGGGGCAAACCCACGTCCATAAGTACTTAGGTCCTTTACTTGAACGCATTCAAAATGGGGAAATTGACCCATCATTTGTGATTACCCACCGTCTACCTCTTGACCAAGCACCCCACGGCTATGAAATTTTTAAGCATAAAAAAGACAATTGCATAAAGGTAGTACTTAAGCCATGAGGCAAACCCCTAACAGGAGAATAGGAACTTTACTAGCTCGCAACTGGTGGTCACTAGTTTTCCGGGGTCTGATGGCAATACTTTTTGGTGTGGCTATGTTTATCTGGCCCGGAATTAGTCTTGCAGTGCTTGTATGGCTCTTCGGTTTTTTTGTATTACTCACGGGTATACTTGCCTTAATAGCAGCTTTCAGACGCCGACAATCAGATGAACAACACTGGTTTTTGCTGGTAGAGGGAATACTTGGCGTTGTTGCAGGAGTCCTTATTTTTTTCTGGCCCAATATTACTGCTTTATTACTGCTGTACTTTATTGCCGCTTGGGCTATTGTGACAGGCATTTTTGAAATCATCGCCGCTATTCAGTTGCGAAGAGAGATTCACAATGAGTGGCTGCTAGCACTAGCCGGTGTTGCCTCTCTACTGTTTGGCATACTACTGGTAATTCAACCTGGTGCAGGTGCTTTAGCAATTTTATGGGTTATTGGAGCCTACGCTATTATTTTCGGAATTACGCTCTTAATACTAGGCTTGCGCTTGCGACAGTGGAATAAACAACAACCGCCACCAATGGTTTGAGGTAAGGGTGTGGCTACTACGGTTCGGGTAAAGGACTTCCAAATAAAAAAGTCGAACAATATTTCTTGTGGTACGTCTGTCTCAGACGTCAAGAGCGGGGGCGGGCGGTCCCTATAAAATCAGAAATTTAATTCAGCGTGTTCTTTAATAAAGATAGAAAAGGAAACAAAAATGCCAGACACAAGTGTAAAGAAAGTAGATTCAGCTTATTCCCCTAAAGGCGAAGAAGGTCAGAAGTATCTTGCATCTGGTAGAAGTCTCTCAATGCGTCTGTGGGAGAAAGAGCAACCAGGCGAACCTAAAGCACCGACATCAAGGGAGTATGAAACCGTTGGTTATGTGATTAGCGGACGTGCTGAATTGCATATTGAAGGTCAAATGATTTTGTTAGAACCAGGAAATTCATGGGTTGTCCCAGAAGGAGCATCCCACACTTACAAAATTATAGAACCATTTACTGCTGTTGAAGCAACCAGCCCACCTGCCCAAGTTCATGGGCGAGATGAGAAATAGTTGATATGGCAGTTCTAAATGAAATGTAAAATTCTCGTGAAAGCTGCTCATAGCTCAATACAGTTCAGTTTAGCAGGTCTTTAGAAACCCGGTATCTCCAAGATACCGGGTTTGGTGTGCCCCTCACCAACCCTTAACACCAACCTGATTTGACCTTCCAGACCGAGATTTCCGCTAGTCTTCTAACCAATCCTCATGCTCAAAATAACCGTTAGCCTCTAGGTTGTATTGAGCCTTCGATGAGAGGGACATCAATTTCTTGCATCTTGAGATATGTTTGGCTGATAATTATAGAAATTCAATCTCTTATATGTGACATGAAGTTTAAAGCAATTGTTCATCAAGCTGAAGAAGGTGGATACTGGGCAGAAGTCCCTGCTTTACCTGGTTGTATCACTGAAGGTGATACTTGGGAAGAACTGATGACTAATCTTAAGGATGCGATTGAAGGATGGCTTGAAGTGGCTAATGAAAGTCATTCGACAAATGATACAGATCAAATAGTAGAAATTGCTGTATGAAGTCTATTTCCGGTAAAAAGCTATGTCTAATAGTAGAGAAAAAAGGATGGATTTTGAGAAAAACAACTGGAAGTTATCATATATACAAACATCCTGATTACGAGCAAATATTATCAATTCCTGTTCATAAAAATAAAGATTTAAAGATAGGAACCTTAAGAGCTTTGATGAAGATAGCTGAGTTACATGAAGAAGATTTATAGATAGAATTTACGCGTGATATTAGCCTATCATCTATATAAAACTATGCTCTAGTGATTCCAATACTTGTTGTTCACGATAGTTAATGGTGCAAAAAACCCGGTTTTTTAAAGAAACCGGGTTTTTAATTCATGATTTTAGTAGCTAATGGCTAATGGCTAAGAGCTAATTGCTTTTTTACTATTAGCCATTAGCTATTAGCTATTAGCAATCTTCACGAAAAGTTTACATTCCATCTAGAACTGCCATACAAATTATTGAGCTTTTTTGTCCTCAACAATATACATCACTGTCTTGGCCTGTGCGTCTTCTTCTACTAACACGACAAGTTCACCAGTGTCGAGCCTAGTAGCAGACAAAGATTGCCACAGGTCAATCCAGCCGCTTCTAGGAATACTAAGAGTAGTAAGATATTCGCCATCTTTTGCATCTAACATCCTGACTGCTCCTGTATTTGACTTACCTCCTTCAGTGTCTTTATTTAAGTAGCCTACAAATACTCTATCCTCAGCAACTAAAAAGCCTATGCCTAAAATGCGATCTTGTATAGGAACGTCATCGCTATACCAATTATAAGGTATTCTTTTATGCCAGCTTAGAGTTGGTGACCCTGACGAGACATTGTCATATCGTGCTACGTCTCCCCCAAACTCAATAATATTTTCGTTCTTTCCTCCAGTGACATACACAGAATCTGTTTTTGGATCGTGATAAATGCGTTGTAAATTGACCCAACCCTCTATTTTTGCCACTTCTTGAGTTGGATTAAAGATGATATTTCCGTCTCCGTCAAGACCTTGAATTTCAGTTTTGAGAATTGTATTCCCTTTAAGCTCCCAAAATGTACCATCTTTGTCAACGCTAAATGCAGGACCAATTCCATCTCGTGGTACTTTTCCTGCGGGAACAGCTATGTGACTATTTTCTGAAAACTTAAAAATGTGAATGGAACCCCCATTCAAACCGTCAGTTGTAAACATGAACTTCTGACCTTTAATCTTGCCAACAAAGACAACTGACCCACCACTGGCTTCATTTCCCGCCCGAGGGTCATCTGGGTATGAATCTTCATCAAGGCTGTACCCAACTAATTTCCAGTTCTGACCATCAGGTTTACTGTAATCTATTTCGTATACCTCCTGTTTTCCGTAGGCATACTTACCGTTACTATCGGGATCAAACCAAGGCATATCAATGAAGGGCAAACCCACGACTTCCCAGTCTAAAGTCTCTCCATCGGGTTTGAGGCTGACAATGCGGGTTCCATATCTACTCGTACAAACATAAATGTTGCCATCTGCATCCGTACCAGTACCAGTAATGCCCCAGAAGACAGTGGGTCCGACTTTTCCATTGGTGGCTTTTACACCGCCAGGAGTTCCAATGGTGCGTATCAGTTTACCTTGAGTATCGTAGAACTCAACGACATATTTGCCTTCACCGTCATCAGCCACCATGATGTGACCATCTTTGTTATCAATTGCAAGTGCTGTAGGTTTAACTAAACCGCCAATTTTAATGTTAGTTCCTTCTTTGACTACAGTATTATCCTGAATACTCCACTTGGCTCCATTGCGATCGACAACGCTACTGACATTTATGTCTCTTTCTGTCTCATTGGCAATGACATCGCCTTTGTAGTACTTGCCATGTGTCAGACCATCTTCATCCCAATGACTTTTTGTGAAAACGTTACCTTCGCTGTCAACTTCACAAGCAGAGACAAAGTTCTGTACGTGTTTATTAATGTGTTGGTTAAGCCGTTCATTACCATCAAAAGTGTTTCCAATCCAGGAAGCCCTGTACTTAATCTCTTTAGGCGTTTCAGCATGGGCTGGATTTTTTAGTACATCGACCAATCCTGTGGATAGAGACAACAGAGCAGTCAGAGAAAGAGACTTGAATTCACGAGTTTTCACAGTACACTCCAGATTTCACATAACGTTGGGAAATTCTGGAGATGCATCCCAAATAACTATTTCACCTGAAAATAAGGTGGAGGGTTTGAGGAAAGTGTGGCTTCTATAGGTAAGTGATGGGGGCGAGTCTTCTGCAAAGAAACTTTGCTAACGCCTGTGGAAGTTTAGTCTTGCTTTTCAGATACTGTACAGCGATCGCAAGTCTGTGAAAGCTCATTAGCCTCACAAATAAGTGACAAGGACAATGACAAAAGGTTACACAAATACTTTTGGTGGTAACGGCAATGGCAATTAGCCTAACAAAAAATCCTTCTGGTGTAAACAATAAAAGAGCTACCCAAATAAACTGTTCCGTACCTGATAACCAAGTATACAGAAGTAGAACCTCACCTAGATAAAGCCAGCTAGACGGTAGAATTATTACTTGGATTATTCAAGTAATAATTCTACATTGAGAAAAAATCTTTGACAAGTATAAAGAAAAAAATTGCTTCAGTAAGTCGGTGTGAATACAATACTGCTCGGAAAGAGCGAAAATTAGAAACCCGGTATCTCCAAGATACCGGGTTTCTGGAAGGTTTGTGGCACCTCAAATATCCAAAACTTTGGTTATCAATTCCGGATAAGTATAAATTTGCCCGTGTCCGCTTTCATCCGTTTCATTGTCAGAGCGAAAAATGGGGCGACCTTGGGTTGGTTGATTTGTCGGCGCATACGGGTACTCGTAGTCTAATGGTCGCCCCATTTTTCTACGTGTTAGACCCAAACTGAGTTGAAACTGCGTGACTTTCGTCGTCCCGTCTGTTTTAGGTAAAGTAACTAGATAAAGGTACTTCCTTAATTCCCTATGACGACAAATCAACTGTTAATTGCAGTTACATTCATCGGTGTTCTTTTGTCCTTTACCGTAGTAGGCATGTACTCTGCTACCCAAAAGCAAAGCACAACGACAGATTACTTGTTAGCCAGTAGAAACGTCAATCCCTGGCTCACTGCACTATCTGCTATGGCGACGGGTCAAAGTGGCTTATTGTTTATCGGTCAAGTTGGCTTTGCTTACAAAGTCGGGATTTCTTCTATTTGGTTGGTGATTGGCTGGGCTATTGGAGACTACTTAGCTTGGTTATTCTTTTTCAAGAAGTTAAGACAAATGTCGGAGGACACATCTTCTGAAACTGTTTCCTCCTTCCTGGCTCAAAATACATCAGGCATAAGTGCTCGGTTGATTTCTATAATCTCAGCTATAGTTACCATTGCCTTTCTTGGTTCTTACGCAGCATCTCAGCTCATCGCGGGAAGCAAGGCGCTGAATGTGGTATTCGGTTGGGAGTACTACTTGGGGATTGTGCTTGGAACTATCATCGTCGTCATTTACTGTTTTTCTGGGGGGATTCGTGCTTCTATCTGGACAGATGCAGTGCAAGCCATTGTTATGGTTGGGTCTTTGTTACTGCTCATAACCGTTGCACTAGCTAATATTGGAGGTGTCGGGCAATTGTGGTCAAAACTTGCCTCTATTGACCCACAACTTGTAAGTTGGAACCCTACAAACCTACCTTTGGGCTTTCTTCCTTTCTTTATCGGTTGGATTGTAGCTGGGTTTGGTGTAGTGGGTCAGCCCCATATTTTGGTGCGGGCGATGGCAATTGACTCAGCCCGCAATGTTGGCTTAGCTTTAAATATCAAATTATTTTTTGGTCTGGTGAATTCTGTTTCTGCGATCGCAATCGGTTTAGCTGCGCGAATTCTCCTCCCAGAATTGATGAATGGGGGCGATCCAGAGTTAGCTCTTCCACTTCTAGCACAGGAGTTACTACCCGCCGTCCCAGTAGGAATAATGTTATCGGGAGTATTCTCTGCTACGATGTCTACCGCAGATTCTCAAATCCTATCTTGTTCTACAGCCCTTACTCAAGACATTTTTCCCAACTTTGCTAATTCGTATAAATTTGCAAAATTAGGCACCCTAATTGTAACTATGATCGTTTTAAGTATTGCTTTAGTAGGCGATCGCAGTGTGTTCCTTTTAGTCACTTTTTCTTGGTCGGCTCTCGCTTCCGCTTTAGGTCCATTATTGATACTGCGTATTTGGGAACGACCTGTAAGTACACCAGTGGCGATCGCAATGATGGGTGTTGGTATCGCTACAGCTTTAATTTGGAGTCAAGTCTTGAACTTATCTGGTATTGTTTACGAAGTCCTTCCAGGAATGCTTGCCAGTGCTCTAATCTATATCATTACCCAGATTTTTACCACCAATTCAATCTCCACAAACAAATAACAAATTTTCCTACCTTCCCAAGTTCCCACACCCTTAATATGCTCACTCTCACCCAACGCCAACCACCCAACCCCAAAATAGCAGTCACTTTAACTCTTGCGCTCTCAGCAGAAGAACGAACCCGCAGTCGTTACCGCGTTGAAACACAAGACGGACAACCCGTATTTTTACGTTTACCAAGAGGAACAGTTTTACGAGATGGGGATCTTTTGCAAGATGGGACAAATAGCAGTTTGATAAGAATCATTGCTAAACCAGAACCCGTTTTAACTGTAATTGCCCAAAACCCTCTAGACTTACTCAGAGCCGCATATCATTTGGGAAATCGTCACATACCTGTGGAGATAAAAGTGGATTATTTACGTTTATCTCCCGATTCAGTTTTACGTGCAATGCTAGAACAACTTGGGCTAAAAGTTATAGAAGAAATTGTACCATTTCAGCCAGAAATCGGTGCTTACAGACACCATCATGCGACAGTCAACAGTGATGGATGATATTCGTCTTTTGTGTCTCCTACAGTTGGTTAGCCCAGCTTTACCAGTGGGAGCATATAGCTACTCGGAAGGGTTGGAAACACTGGTCGAAAATGGTATCATTCACAATCAAGCCACGCTTAAGCACTGGTTAGAGGCGGAACTTCGTTATGGAGCCATTCGGTTAGATGCAGCTGTTATGATACGAGCTTACCATTCTGTGAAGGAAAGCGATTTCAAAGCACTATCATATTGGAATATGTGGTTATCAGCTGCCAGAGAGACAGAAGAATTACGCAACTCTAGTTGGCAAATGGGGCGATCGCTCATCCGACTGCTAACAGAATTACAACCCCAAAGCGTACATATTACTGATACTATAGGTATTTATTGCAACTATGCAATTGCCTTTGGAATCGCCTCTGCGTATTGGAATCTTGATGTAAAAGTCGCATTATTAGGATATTTGCATAGTTGGGTTAGTCATTTAATAATTGCTGGAGTGAAACTCATTCCTCTAGGACAAACAGCAGGACAGCAGTTGTTACTAGAGTTACAAAGTTTAATTACCAATGCATCGGTAGAAATTATGAATTTGAAGGATGATGACCTGAGCTGTTGTAGTTGGGGCTTGTCTCTAGCCAGTATGGAGCATGAAATATTGTATACAAGGTTGTTTAGGAGTTAGTGGATAGTGGATAGTAGATAGTGGATAGTGGATAGTAGATAGTGGTAAAAAGCAACTAACAACTAACAACT
>JAWQFQ010000194.1:3486-18466 GCA_035967975.1 Scytonema sp. PMC 1070.18 | reverse complement strand
ATTCATAATTCATAATTCATAATTCATAATTCATAATTCATAATTCATAATTCTTTTTCCAGTTTTCGAGAAGCAAGGGACATGGAATAACAAAAGACCCAATAAATGAGTCCAACGAATAAATAAACTTCAGCATAACGGTTGAGGAATTCTGGTTGAGCGAGGATAGAACGCGCAATTCCTGTTAGTTCTAATAATCCGACAATTGCTAATAAGGAAGTATCTTTGAACAAACCTATAAATTGACCAACTAGAGGGGGAATGACTGCTCGTAGCGCTTGAGGGAGAATTATTAGTAGCATTGTATAGAGTGCATTAAATCCCAAAGCTTTGGCTGCTTCGTATTGTCCTCGTGGAATGGATTGTAGACCACCCCTAACATTTTCTGCTAGGTAAGCAGCGCTAAATAAGATTAATCCAGCGATTCCCCGCAGTACTCTATCTAAACGAATCTCTGGTGGTAAGAATAAGGGGATCATGACCTGAGCTAAGAACAGGATTCCAATGAGTGGTAGTCCCCTGACAATTTCAATGTAGAGAATACTCAACCAGCGTATAACTGGTAACTGGCTCTGACGTCCTAACGCAAGCAAGACTCCTAAGGGAAAGGAGAGGACAATACCAAAGATGGAAGTTATCAAAGTCAGTAACAAACCATTCCACAAATTACTGTCTACAGGTTGTAGTCCTAAGCTACCTCCAATCAACCACAAAATAATTGGGAAAGAAAGCGCCCATCCAAAGGGTAACCATGTGTTAATTTTGGGAGGTAAACGCTTAGCGAAAGTGAGCCATGAAACACCAGTTAAACCTAGGATAATGCAGAGCGCAAGCCATAGTCGCCAGTAAAGGTCTTGGGGATAGCGACCAACTAGGAAAAGTGCTAAGTTAACTTTTATCACTTTCCATTGTGCTATGACAAAGACCCACGTGAGGATACCTTTGATTGCAAACACAAGTAACAACAGACAAATAACCGTTAGGATACTGTTGTACCAAGTGTTAAATAGGTTTTTTCTCAGCCATTGTAGGATAGTCGGGTTTTGTTTTCTCAAGAACTTCACCTAACCCTTAGTTGGACGCTACGGTTGAAGAAATTCATAACTAGAGCAATAGTTAAACTGATTGTAAGATAAGTCACCATAATTAATAGCATAGCTTCAACGGCTCTACCTGTTTGATTAAATGTGGTAGAAGCGACAAAGTAAATATCGGGATAGCCGATCGCAATAGCTAAACTAGAGTTCTTTGCTAAATTCAGATATTGGCTTGTCAATGGTGGAATAATCAGCCGCAATGCTTGAGGAAAAATGACCAACCGCATAACCAGGTGCGGCTTAAAACCCAATGCTCTTGCTGCTTCCCATTGTCCCTTTGAAACTGACAAAATCCCCGCTCTCACAATTTCGGCAATAAAAGCAGCCGTGTAGAGCGTTAGTCCTATAATTAAAGTTGATAATTCTGCAGATAACTGTATCCCAAAAGGAAGTGTCACACCACTGTTTCTAATACTGATAATTCCAAACAGAGATATTTGATTCTCTGCTTTTGGTAAACTGAGGAAAACAGCAAAATACCAAAAGAATAATTGTAAAAGTAAAGGTGTGTTACGAAATATTTCGACATAAATAAGAGATAGTTGACGAACTAACCAATTATCCGAAAGTCTTGCAATTCCTATACTTATACCTATAATTGTTGCTAGCACAAGTCCAATAATAATGACTCGCAGGGAATTGATTAATCCAACTAGTAAAGCACGGCTGTAGGAGTCAGAAGCCTGATAAGAAATGGGAGTTTCGCCAATCTCAAAAGATGCTTGAGAGTCCAAAAAATCAAATCCAAACTGGATTCCCAGTTGTTGAAAATTATAAGTCAGATTAATCCATAGTATGACTACAATAATGGCAACAGCAAAGACAGCTATTAACTGAATAGCTATAGGAAAGAAACGTTTATCGCGCCATAGGGGAGCCATAATGGTATTGTTAGTGGTTAGTGGTTAGTGGTTAGTGGTTAGTGGTTAGTGGTTAGTTGTTAGTGGTTAGTTGTTAGTTGTTAATTGCTATTAGCCATCAGCCATTAGCTATTAGCCATTAGCCATTAGCCATTAGCCAAATACTTAACGAAAAGGAGGAGCATACTGAATTCCTCCGTTTGTCCAGAGTTTGTTTATATCTCTATCCAGTTTTAATTCAGAGTTTTTACCTAAATTGCGTTCGTATACTTCCCCATAATTGCCTACATGCTTGATAATGCGTGCGGCAAAGTCATTTGTCAAGCCAAGTCCTTTGCCAAGGTCGCCCTCTGTTCCTAAGAAGCGTTTAATTTCTGGATTGGGACTATTAGCCAGTTTAGTAACATTTTGGGAGTTGACACCCAGTTCTTCGCCGTTAATCAGCGCAAAGACAGACCATTTCACTACATCAAACCATTTAGAATCTCCGTTGACAACGGCTGGTGCTAGGGGTTCTTTCGACATCACGGTATCTAAAACAACATGATCGTCAGGTTTTGCCATTGTACTGCGACGGGACACTAATTGAGAACGGTCTGAGACTACGGCTTCGCAACGACCTTGTTCGTAGGCGGCATAAGTCGTGTTAACATCTTCAAAGACTAGGGGTTTGTAACTAATATTCCTTTGCCGCATCTGGTCTGCTAAGTTTTGTTCGTTGGTTGTTCCTGTTTGGGTACAGATAGCTTTCCCCTTCAGGTCTTCTAGCTTTTTGATATTGCTGTTTCTTTTCACCATAACTCCTTGACCGTCGTAAAAGACGACAGGAGCAAATTCCAAACCAACCGCAGTATCGCGGCTAATTGTCCATGTTGTATTTCGACTCAGGATGTCTACTTCCCCAGTCTGTAAAGCTGTGAAACGTTCTTTAGCATTGAGGTTACGAAATTCCACTTTTGTAGGATCGTCAAATATCGCAGCGGCGATCGCACGACACACATCCACATCCAGCCCCGCGTATTCACCATTAGTTTTAACATAACTAAACCCCGGTAACTGTCCGCTCACACCGCAAATCAACTTACCACGGTTTTTCACGGTCTCCAATCGACTCGTACTATTTCCCCCCGACCTGACAACACAAGCAGTCAATGTCAGAACCAAAGTTAAAGTCGTTAAAAGCGATCGCCCCCATTTACTCCGAACCATTTAAGTATATTCTCCTTAATTTAATCCCAATCCAAAAATCGCGAGGCTTCAGAAACCCGGTTTCTTTAAGAAACCGGGTTTCTCATTACTCGTGAACAATTTATGATTGCCATAAACGCATAGCGATTCCTAGTTTACTGAATTACAAAATCATCTGCGTTGAGGGTGCGTTCATCTGCGGTTAATATTTCTTCGCAATACCCCTTTTAACACCACACCCTACACCCCACCCCCTACACCCCTCTTTTAACACCACACCCTACACCCTACACCCCACACCCCTACCTAAGGCTTCCAACCTAAAAGCAAATTTGGATAATTCGCTGGTTTGGGAAATATGTCTTTAAGCCCTGTCTGACGCTGTTGTAGAGGTTGGTCAGCCATATTCCAAAGAGTTTCGTAGAAAAAGAAGGACACACCAGCAAAATTCCGATCGCGTACTTTTTGCACTTGTGTCTTGATTTGTTCCATCGGCACGTATTTCCCTTTCAACCCAGCTATAATACCGATACTGACTGGAATATGACTTTGAGCTGCTTTGACTTCTGGATATTCTAACTCCTGAACAAAGACATTCAAATCATTACGGTAGACTTGAATAACAAGGTCTTCAATCAGCCCCATACGTTCCCACCTTTCCCAATCTGCTAAGAAAATTTCGTAGGAAAAGCGCTGGGGATTGGGTGCTACAGAAACGAGACATTTGTTTTTAGTGGCTTTAATAGCTTTGAAAACCCGTTTCATGTAGTCTGTGATTTTATTAGCTCTCCATTGTACCCACTCTGGGTCTTTTGGATTGACTGGAGGAGCTTTCCCATTATGTTCTCTTTTGTAGAAAGCAACAGTGTAGGTATCATAACCCAATTCTGAGGGTAAGCCAAAATGGTCATCAAATTGAATGCCATCAATATCGTAGTTTCTGACTATCTCTACGACTAAATCTTGGATAAATTTTTGGACCTCTGGATGAAAGGGATTCAGCCAAACCCGGTCATGGGTACCTTCTTTCCAAATTTTGGTTCCGTCACGACGACTGGTTAACCATTGCGGACGATTTTTAGCTAACTGGGAGTCCGCAGGAGCCATAAAGCCAAATTCAAACCAGGGGATGACTGTTAAACCTTTTTGATGACCACCGTTAACAATCTCCTTAAGCATATCTCGCCCTCTTAATCCCGGCGTTGGGTCAAGCGATCGCCCAATAACTTTTTCTGCTACTTTGCTAGGATACAGTGTATACCCCCAATTCCAGACTGTGGGATACACGGTGTTGAAATTTATGTTTTTTAAGCTTTGTAAAGCGCTCTGAAGACGGTTCCGTTCAAACAGTACATCACTATCTATGTTTGTTAACCATACTCCTCGTAATTCAGAAGTCTGAGAGCGATTCAGTTGATTCTGAGCATATGTAGGAACAGAGAGCATGATTACTGCTGCAATACTAAGAGCGATCGCAAGCACAAAAGACTGTGTTTTAGAATTCCTGCGCTTGTCGAGGAACCTATTTCGCATTTTATTGATAATCTTTATCATCCGATTTGAGTGTTTCAATAGGTACAAATTATGACAATATTTGTAAGCGTTCAGCCATCAGCAGTCAGCTTTAAAACCTGTTTTCGGACATTTTATAGGCGTTTTGAGTCCCTTTGTAAACACCCATATAACTCATAAAAGCTTATGGCTGACAAGCATTGGGTTGAACGTTCATTCCCTTGGACTTGGATATTAAATCAAAAGTTGCTCAAAGACGATCGCATTCTCAGTAATTGTTAACATAATGATAAGAATGTCATTATGCTTCCTATCAAAAATATTGAATTTTTTAAAAAAATTATAAAGATTGCGGAATAGCAACTTGTCTATTTGTATTTTTTCTTCTAGACTTTTAAATCTTATTTCCGTAAATATAGAGTGAGGCAGCTCCATCATTAGATGTATATCTTCCGTAAGATTATGGTTATTTTTTTGATAAAAATGTATCCTATATCACTGATTTTTCCGTATTTTTCCTAAATCTACGGAGGTAATTTTACTGGTATGATTTGGCTAACTTATAAAAAATATCTTCAGGAAAACTTAATGATAAGCTTTAGTAGTTCTCAAGATAATGTATTTAATAACATCACACTACCGCTGCAAAGGTTGTCACGGTCGATAGCGGTTTCTATTGGGGAGTTTTCACTGCTTCTAGTGTGCTGTAATTCCATCGCCCAACAGCAACAAATCTTCTCTTCACTAAAAGGGCTTTGTCCCGCAGACATCACAGAAATTATCCTTCCCTCTTCAGCGGAATCGCTGTATACACATATTGTTCACACTTTTGGTTCTACTCAACCTGAAGCTGTGATGGTCAGGGGCTTAGAATCAGTGGAGGCGATTGATCAGCTCATCATCTCCACAAATGTAATGCGTGATGAACTGCGTTCGCAGTTTAAGTTTCCCTTGATACTATGTATTAACGATGAAATTCTGCGAAAACTGGTCTGGCTTGCGCCTGACTTAAAAAACTGGGCTGCAAACACTATTAGATTTGACTCTCCAAATCAATCTCTTGGACAGCAATCTTTGAGTGCATGAGTAGGGTGTGGGGTGTAGGGTGTAATTTTTATTTTGTTAGAGTATATATTATCGAACTTAAGAGGATGTTTGAAAAGTGGTTTGTTGTAATTTCAAGCACTGGTTGATCCCCCCTAGCCCCCCTTCAAAAGGGGGGAAAATCTCTCAAAGTCCCCCTTAAAAAGGGGGATAATGGTGGATGTGAAATGTGTATGCTACTGACGAGAAGACTTTTAAAACATCCTCTAAGGAACAAAACACAGACCTCTTGATGTCTGTATAAGTATAAGGCTCGAAAGAAAGACAGCGTGGTATCCCAATCAGTTTTAGCGCGGGATTATACTTTGAGCGGTCAGCTATCAGCTATCAGCTAAGAGCCTTGAACTTATAGCTTATAGAGCCTAGCTGAATCACTCATCTGCTGTTTATGACTGTGTAAAGTATAGTTTTTTGATGACTAAATAACTATGTAAGTCAGTGGGTATAATCAATCAGACCTAACTTGTAAGCACCTCTCAAACCCTTTCTCCTATTGCCCATTGCCTATTACCTATTGCCCATTGCCTATTACCTATTGCCCATTGCCTATTACCCATTGCCTATTACCTATTGCCCATTGCCTATTGCCCATTGCCTATTGCCCATTGCCTATTGCCTTATTATCGAATACTCCTATGAAAAACACTCTAAAAGTTAATCATACCACTAAACAAGCGCGGGTTCTCACGGCGTTGGTACTATCTGGTATTTTGTCATTTGGAAACGAGCTATCACTGACAAAAAGTGCAACGGCTGCTCCTACCAACTTAGGAGTAGAAACGCCAAATTATGTACTCAAGGAAAATGGGAAAAGCGATCGCCTACCAGTTTCCGTGGTTTCTGGAATTAGACAAGATTTGTTAAATAGACAAATTCCTCTCAAAGGACAATTGAAGGTTGTTCGCTACAGTCAAGAAACTTGGCGAAATGGTTGCTTGGGTTTACCTCGTCCCAACGAACTCTGTACCCAAGCCTTAGTTCCTGGATGGCGTGTGACGGTCACTGATAGCAGTCAAAGATGGGTTTATCATACCAATCAGAACGGGAGTTTTGTGCGCTTAGCAAAAAGCGAGACTCCTGTCAACAATCTACCACAATCTGTAACAAATGCTGTCTTAGAAGCCGCCTCTCGACGTTTGGGTGTATCAGCTAGACAACTGACCATTTATGAAGCTGATGAACGCACCTGGAGCAATGGTTGTTTAGATTTAGCTAAGCCCACAGAAAACTGTATTCAAGCTTTGGTTTCGGGATGGCGGGTAATTGTTGGCGCACCGACTCAGAAATTAGTCTACCATACCAATCTTACAGGTTCCTCACTCAGGTTTAATGAGAGGGAAAGCGAAATTAAAGATGGTAATTATTCTGAAACAAGACTACCAGAAAGAGTCAGCAATGCTGTTCTGCAAGCAGCATCTCAATTTACAGGAATGAGAACTTCTCAACTCCGCATTGTTGATTACGACCAAATTACAACAGATGGGTGTCTAAGTTTACCACGTCCCAACGAAGCTTGCACCAGAATAGCTCTGAGGGCTTGGAAAGTTACGGTTGCTGCTGACAAACAACGTTTGGTTTTTCACGCTCATCCCAATGGTCAACAAGTGAGACTGAATGAAAGAGCAAGTGCGATCGCACCTAACAACACCATTCAACCAGTACCCATCCGTAGAAGCGAATTACCACCACCTTTGGACAGGGGTATGCTTTTTCGACAAATTACTAGTGGCGGAATTACTGGTAGAACCTACGAAACCGTTTTAATGGATAATGGGCTGCTGATTCGCGTTCGCATCGGCGATGCAAATGACTCCGAACGTAGCGTGCGCCGCATTCCTTTAGAACAGGTGAGAATGTTTCAGCAATTACTGAACAGACAAGGCGACGAATTTAATAATGTAAGTTACCCCGCTCGTAGAGGCGCTGCCGATTACATAACTTACACCTTAACTAGTCGCAACGGAACGGTACAGTATAACGATATGTCTCAAAATAATTTACCAGAGGATTTAGGGTTAGTGGTTAATACCTGGAATCGCATCAGTAGGGTGTAGGGTATAGGGGGTAGGGTGTAGTGCTTTGTTTCCCCACACCCCACACCCGGTCACCCCACACCCTCTTTTCTAAACTACGGTTAGTCTATCGACAAATTGTAAAATTGATGATATATAAGTGTATGATACTATTTTTAGTAAAAAAAATGTTTAAGATAGATGAGCAATAAATCTGAACGCACACACCACCACACTTGGGTGCAAACTCATAATCCCACTAGTTCAGCGTTAAAGTTGCAACCAGTTCAACAGCAAGAGCCGTTGTTTTACTATTTTGCTTATGGTTCATGTATGTGTCCAGTGGATTTAAAGCGTTCTCTCGGAGAGAAAACTCACGCTTATGTCATTGGTACTGGAACGCTGAAAGGTTACAAACTGGGATTTTACCGTTATTCCCCAACTCGTAATTGTGGGGTTTTGGATGTGGTGAAAGATTCTAAAACAAGTGTTAATGGTGTGCTTTATCAGCTTCCTTGGCGATTGAGCGAACTTTTAGATAAAAGAGAAGACGTTCCTCAAGGAGGCTACCGTCATGAGTATGTAGACATTCATTGTCGGGGACAAGTATATAAAAATGTCCGTACTTACGTAGTGGTGAACAAACTATCTCAGGAAGTCGCACCCAATGATTGGTACTTTAATGTTGTTTTGCGTGGAGCTGTTACCTGTGGACTTCCAGAGGAATATTGCTGGAGTCTCTTCAATCATATGCATCAATTACAACAAATAAAACAGGAAGATTACTTATTACAATTAGCTAAGTCTTCTTCCCCAACAGTTAATTCATAATTATTTTTTAATTACGAATTACGAATTACGAATTATTTTCATATTCCCAATCCCAATAAAACGTCTGCTAAACTAGCAGTTTCTACTGGTTTGAGTAAATAAAAGTCAAGACCCAAATCATAAGCACGGGGTAATTCACGATTACCGTACGCAGTTAAAGCTATAACTGGTAATCCGTTCAGGTAGGGTTGTCGTCTTATCCATTTCAGCAAATCTAAACCTGACATTCCAGGAAGTCTCATATCTAGCACAACTAAAACGGGTAAGGGGTATATGGTTCTGTCTTGGTAGGGTTCGGAACCCTCCAAATACCGTATCGCATCTTCTGCTGTCTTGACGACTTGAAGATGAAACTCTCCATTGAGTTGATAAAAAGCTCTTTGAAGGAGTAATTGGTCAGAAAGTTCATCCTCAACCACTAAGACTATTTTTTGTCGCAAAACCATTCCAATCATTTTTTATCATCTAATTGTATGAGGTGGTCGGTTTAGGGTCACCCAGTAAACACCGATAGTCCGCACCATTTCTAATAGAGTATTAAAGTCAACGGGCTTGGTTAAATAGGAGTTAGCGCCTAGAGCATAAGCCCGTTCAATATCTGCTTGTTCCTCAGAAGAGCTTAACACTGCAACAGGTAGATGTTTAAGTTCTGATTCTCTCAACCAAGCCAGGACTTCAAACCCAGAAAGTCGGGGAAGTTTGAGGTCTAGCAATATTAGAACTGGTACGGGGTAGCGATCGCGGTTTTGAAAAGCTTCCTCTCCGCTTAAGTATAGGACCGCCTGTTCCCCGTCAGAAACGACTTCTAAGGAAATGGCTAAGTTAGCTTTACTTACCGCCCGTTGAATTCTGAAAACATCAGCTGGTTCATCTTCCACAAGTAATACTGTTGGAAAGTCTGATTTTTTTACCTCTTGAATCACCTTTTCACCTCATTTAACTCAATCCAAAAACGACTTCCTTGGACTGGTGCTGACTCAACGCCAACCCTCCCTCCCATACGTTCAACACCTTTACGTACAATCGCCAATCCAATCCCCGTACCAGGATACACTTCCCAACTGTGTAGCCGCTCAAAAACACCGAAAATTCTATCTCTATACTGTGGTGCAATTCCAATCCCGTTGTCTTCAACCCACAAGCGGACTTGTTCACCTTTTTTTTCTGACCAAATATATAACTGAGGTCTAGTACCCACAGGTACAAATTTAGCAGCATTTGATAGTAAATTGGCGATAATTTGCATCAAGATGGCACTGTGACCCATAACAGTGGGTAAGGGTTTTTGAATCTTGATTTCTGCTTGCTTTTCAGTTAACTCCGACTCTAACTGTAGTTGAGCTTTTGCGATCGCCTGCTCTAAATTCACTGGTACGAGCTTGATTTCTTCTCGACTAAGGCGACTGTAGGTCAGTAAATCGTGAATTAAGCAATCCATTCGCTCAGCACCAGTGAAAATACGTTGAATAAAGTCCTTTCCTACTTCATCCAACCGATCCCCATAGTCTTCTAGAAGAGCTAAAGCATACCCCTGTATTCCTCTCAGAGGTGCTTTCAGGTCATGGGCTATAGTGTAAGAGAAAGATTCTAAGTCCTCATTGGCTTTTTGCAGTTGAGTTGTGCGCTCCTCGACTCGACGCTCTAAAGTTTCATTCAGCTCGCGGATTTGCTCTTCAGCTTTTTTTCTTTCTGTGATGTCTGTTGCTATACCGCAAACGGCGTAGGGTATACCATTTTCACAGAGCGGAAACTTCACAGAAATGTAGGTGTGCAATCCATCATCTTGGGGTATCACTTCTTCCTGCTCTAGGGGTTTTTTTCGTGCGAGTACCTGTAGGTCATTCGCCCGTACCGTCCGAGCCACTTCTGGGGGGAGAATATCATTGTCTGTTTTACCTTGAAGTTGGTCGCGCTGGATGTGAAACAAGCGCTCAAAGGTACGATTGACAATAATAAACTTTCCCTCAGTGTCTTTGAGAAAAATAACTGCTGGTGTTTGGTCTAAAATGGCTTGCAAACGCGATTCACTTTCTTTGAGAGCGGCTTCGGTGCGCCGACGTTCTGCGATTTCCTGATTTAGGCGATCGTTCGTTTCCCGCAATGTAGCAGTACGCTGTAAAACTTTGACCTCTAACTCGTGATGAGAATTTTGTAGTGCGTTTTCAGCAGCTTGACGGCGTAAGTCTAGCTTATGCAGTAATTCAGCATTCCACCAAATCAAAGCTATGAAGGTAAGAGTATTGACCACGACAGATATGGAAGTTCCAAGTGCGGATTGCAAAAGACCCATGCGCTCGCTTGCAATCCTAAACCATCCAAATAAAAATGGAAGAATAATTGCCGCAGGTAGCAGACGACGGGCTATTATCCCCCCAAGACTTGCGGCTGTGACCACACCCATCCACCCTGAATGGGGATAGACAAATAAAATACCTAGGTTTACCACAGCAAAACACATAGCTGTATGGACAGCCATTTGGGTGTAAGTCTCTAAGCCAAGAATAGGTGAAACTTGGTAAAGATATGCAATAAGTACTTGCACCGAGATGAGCAGGTTCAACAGAGCCAGAATTTGAGACAATACTCTGTGATGTGTAGTCGTTTGTCGTTGACTTCTTCTGATGAAGAACAAAGCTATACCTGTTAATGTAAAACTGACAGCACTGAGTGGAGACATCCGACCCGGATGAGAAGTACCGACAGGTTGAGCATCTTCAGCAAAAAGCAATTGGTCAATTCCCAAGTCCCATCCAAATATATACTCACTCAGTGTACTCAAACCCAAAAGGAGCACAACCAAGTGACACCACCGAGCCATAGGACGCAGTTTGGGTGTTGGGTTTGTTACCAAGAACAAAGATGACCCAGCCAGTACAAAGCCTAAAGCTGCGTTTGCTTTCATCGTCACTAGATCGGGTAGAATACTTTTGAGGATGGCAATGTCAAAAAGCCAACCTATGAGCACTAAGCATCCGATGCTAACTGCGATGGCACCTGCAACCCTAACAAAACTTTGTGTATTGAATTTAGCAAAGAGCGAGTTAGGTCTATTGCTCACGTTGGATGTCTCCTTTTGTTGCCCTTTGGTGGCACTAATTTTACCTGCTTTTCCTCGCTGCGAACGTCTATCTTGGCACAATAACCCAATCAGTATCAACATCACCTCTTTTTGCATAAACTAACACTACGACATTTAACTTAACAAATTGTTATATTATTTAACTAAGTAGTTACAATTAAGACTGGTTCGTAGTTGCGCTTTAGCGCTATTTCTGTCAGTGCTAGTACTACGAAGCGAGATCGAATTTTGTGCGATCGCCACTACACCAACAGCGCTCGTTAATAAGGAAACACCAATAAAGCTTCCAACCAGTTTGTGAGCAATTTTCATAGCGATAGGTGAGCCATAACCGCGTCAGGATAAAGTTAGTATTCCCAGATTGAAGGAATCTTTTCAACCAAAAAGTTTCCCTAAAAGGGCGATCGCGACGCAAGTCATAGACACTTCTTTTATATCTGCATTGGTTGGGTGACTTGCGCTTGGGGAGTGTTGAGTCAGATTTTTCAGATTTCCCAACAATTGGGTCAAAAGTTGGTTATTCAAAAACTATTTTTGTCAAAAATTACACTTATAAAATTTTATGATGTTATAGTTGTGGGATGATGCGCTGTTATTTCAGTGTAACGTGTGAAGTCATCAGTATTAAAAGTAACGATATCAGTGACTCCATGAACACACATAGCAGTTTCTTCAATCGATAAACCAAAGCCGCTTCGTGCTGTTGACGGGCGAGTACATACATTCCAAAATTCTGCCAGGTTTTGCGAAGTGTAACAGATCTCTTCTGACCGATTTAATAGAGAGTATATAATATTACGCACTAAAAGATGATTTGGATCTTCAGGAGCAATAAACCTTAATAAGATGTTCGTATCTGCCATGTATGGCATTAGTCATGGTCCCCGTAGATACTTTCACGGGTAAATGCTTCTGATGGTAAAACGGGTATTTCCTCAGCATGGCTTGTTAAGACCTTCATATCCTCTTCCCATTGTTTTGGGTTAAAAGGACGCTTTCTGCTTTGAGGGGTAAACGAATGTTTTTCTTCTGATGTATTTGATGAGGAGTATGATACAGATGAGCCATAAATATCATGTTCAATCAAATCACGGATATATGCAGATCTGTCACCACCTTTCTGACTAGCCCGCTCATCAATAAGATGCAGAAGTGGTTCGCTTATTCCCGTCACCAAGATGGTATTGTTGTCCATGCGGCTTTTTTCCTTTTTCTAATGCAACGTTTAAACGACAGGATAACGCATATTGCATTATACCACATTTTTGCATTTTTTATTTAGCATATTTCTATGAACCCAGCCATTGCTTAGGTAATAGAACGGATTGGCGAGGGGAAATTAAAGAAGAATTAACGAAACTAAGAAATTTTCATAAATATATAGGTTTTGGATATAGGTTTTGGCGCTGTTGATGGTTTATAGTACCGACAAGTGGTGAAAAACTAAACAATGGGAGGAAGCGCTGCAACCGTTCTGACAACTGACCTTTTAGTTCCATCACTCTTGCAATGAGCGGATAGCATAGGTTCGTTCATAAAAAGGTTATCATTGTTGCAAAATTGTGGGCGTTTCATTCTAAACTGAAAAATCCATCCCTAGAATACCTAATAGCTTTAACATTTAAGCCATCATGTCTAAGGTTCTTGTCTCCGATCCAATCGACCAAGCAGGGATTGATATTCTCTCCCAAGTTGCTACCGTAGATGTTAAGACAGGTCTAAAACCAGAGGAATTAAAGGAAATCATTGGTGAATATGACGCGCTGATGATTCGCTCTGGAACTCGCGTGACGCAAGAGATTATTGAAGCTGGTTCCCAACTCAAAATCATAGGTCGCGCTGGTGTGGGTGTAGATAATGTGGATGTTCCTACTGCAACTCGTAAAGGGATTGTGGTGGTTAATTCTCCCGAAGGAAACACGATCGCCGCTGCTGAACACGCAGTTGCGATGATGTTGTCGTTGTCCCGTCACATCCCCGATGCGAATGCTTCCGTGAAACGCGGTGAGTGGGATCGCAAAACCTTCGTTGGTGCAGAGGTATATAAAAAGACTCTGGGAATCGTAGGTTTGGGTAAAATTGGTTCCCATGTTGCGGGTGTTGCTAGAGCGTTGGGGATGAAATTGCTAGCTTACGATCCCTTTATCTCTACCGAAAGAGCAGAGCAAATTGGCTGTCAATTAGTAGACTTAGATATACTGCTACAGCAGGCAGACTACATTACCCTGCACATACCTAAAACACCAGAAACTACCCATTTAATTAATGCTGAGAGATTGGCAAAAATGAAGCCCAATGCTCGCATTATCAACTGCGCTCGCGGTGGTATTATAGATGAACAAGCTTTGGCTGTTGCTCTCAAAGAGGGTCAAATCGCTGGAGCCGCTTTGGATGTGTTTGAATCAGAACCCTTGAGCGAGTCTCCACTGAAGTCCTATGGTAAAGAAATGGTTCTGACTCCTCACTTGGGCGCTTCTACAACAGAAGCACAAGTCAATGTTGCTATTGATGTTGCTGAACAAATTCGTGATGTCCTGTTGGGACTACCAGCACGTTCGGCTGTCAATATCCCTGGTTTGAGCCCTGATGTTATGGAAGAACTTAAACCATACATGGAGTTGGCAGAAACTTTAGGTAACTTGGTAGGACAGTTAGCTGGTGGAAGAGTTGAGCTGCTTAACATCCGACTGCAAGGCGAACTCGCAACTAACAAGAGTCAACCTTTAGTGGTAGCATCTCTTAAAGGGCTTCTTCACCAAGCTTTGCGGGAAAGAGTCAATTATGTCAATGCCAGCATTGAGGCAAAGGAACGGGGTATTCGCGTGATTGAAACACGGGATGCTTCGTTAAAAGACTACGCTGGCTCTTTGCACCTAGAAGCAACTGGTTCTCTTGGTACTCATTCTGTGACGGGTGCTTTGTTGGGTGATGGGGAAATCCGTTTGACTGATATGGATGGTTTTCCAATTAACGTCCCTCCCAGCAAACATATGCTGTTCACTCTTCACCGTGATATGCCGGGGATCATTGGTAAACTAGGTTCCTTACTTGGCAGTTTTAATGTCAATATTGCCAGTATGCAAGTAGGGCGCAAAATCGTTCGCGGTGATGCGGTTATGGTTCTTAGCCTTGACGATCCCCTTCCCGATGGGATTTTGTCTGAGATTATCAAAGTGCCTGGAATTCGGGATGCGTATACGGTAACTTTATAGCAGTCAGCTATCAGCACTCAGCAGTCAGCTATCAGCAGTTAGCCATCAGCAGTTAGCCATCAGCAGTTAGCCATCAGCAGTTAGC
>JAWQFQ010000194.1:0-3386 GCA_035967975.1 Scytonema sp. PMC 1070.18 | reverse complement strand
ATCAGCAGTTAGCCATCAGCAGTTAGCCATCAGCAGTTAGCCATCAGCAGTTAGCTGAAAACTGATAGCTGATAGCTGAAAACTGATAGCTGAAAACTGATAGCTGATAGCTGATAGCTGATAGCTGATAGCTAAAAACTGATAGCTCTATATGGTAAATACTTGGTGGGAATTACAAATTGAATGCGAACCAGCGCTGGAAGATTCTGTTTTTTGGCGGCTGGAGAGTTTTGGCTGTCGGGGAACAGCTAGCGAACAAAAAGGAGATTATTTCTTAATCCGAAGCTATTTACCTCAATTTCAAGCCCAATTACTCGATTTGGCGGCGCTATGTATGTGGCTGCGTCAAGATGCTCTTTGTATGGGCTTTAGTGTACCTGTTGTCGGGTGGGAGTTGATTGATGAGCAAGATTGGGCTAGTAGTTGGAAACAGTATTGGCACCCTCTAGAGATTGGCGATCGCATTCTGGTTAACCCTGCATGGCTACCAGTACCGGAAAATTCGGAACGTCTGGTGCTGCGACTTGACCCCGGTGTTGCATTTGGCACCGGGAATCATGCTACCACCCAGTTGTGCCTGGAGGCTTTGGAAATGCGTCTAGGTGAGGTTCCTACATCTTTTATAGGGAAAGAGAAAAAACCAGAAGATACGGTTATTGCGGATATTGGTTGCGGTTCTGGTATCCTTTCTATCGGGGCGCTGTTACTGGGAGCAAAGAAAGTCTACGCAGTTGATATTGACCCTCTAGCAGTAAAGTCAACTGTAGAAAATAGTATACTCAACAGTATTGAAAAGGAAAGTTTGGTTGTGGCGTCTGGGAGTGTAGACGCAGTCGCCAAACTCCTCGAACAACCTGTAGATGGTATTGTTTGCAATATTTTGGCAAATGTGATTATTGACCTAGCACCAGAACTGAGTGCGATCGCTCAACTCACAACTTGGGGTATTTTTAGTGGCATTCTAGTTGAGCAATCTAAAGCTGTTGCTGATACACTGGAGAAAAATGGTTGGGTAGTTGCGGCTCTGTGGCGGCGTAAGGAGTGGTGTTGCTTGAACGTGCGACGGTCTTAACTAACCATTTTCCTCTCGTTGTCCCTGAAAGCATTCACCTTGAAGGACTAAAACAGAACAAGGAGCGTTGCGGACGACATAACTGCTGACGCTACCTAGTAGAACTTCTGTAATTCCCCTGAAACCTCTACGACCAAGAACAATTAAATCCGCACCCCAGCTTCGTGCTAGGTTGCAAATGGCTTCCCCTGGTTGTCCGACTCGACAGCTAAATTCTGCTTCTATGTCTAGCCCTTGCGCCTTCGCTTTGTAAGTCTCAAGCAGTTCTTCCCCTTGTTGCGTTTTCATTTTAATCTCGCTTGGGTAATTCAGTTTGGCTCCAAGATCGACGCCGTGAAAGACCATTAAGCTTGCTGGCTCTTTTTTAGCTAATTCTACAGCTTGCTCAAACACCACTAATGCTTGTTCTGACGAATCAACAGCAACCAGAATTTTTTTAAAGCTCATAACGACAAGTTCTCTCCATAACATTATTTTTAATTATTAGACATCTGGTGGAAAAGATGTAAGGGCGAACGGCCGTTCGCCCCTACAAAGACTTTCGGGTAACGCATAATTAATTTCTGGAGATGTCTATTTCGTGCCATAAGTGTTGCACCCTGTAAAAATATCATCTCATTTTGTGCGATCGCGGTTTTCTTTCCCCGGACGCAAATACTCGTAAGCACCTAAATCAGGTTTTCCACCTTGATTTCTCCGCACACCGTTCTTATCAAGTCGTCCATACTGACCGACAAACCAGGAAGCAGCGTTAATTGCTGGTGAAGTAGATGTCAAGCGGAAATCATTGCGTTCTAAATTTACAAACCCCACCGACTTCACGGTTTTGTTATCTTTAGCTTTCAGGTTCTTAATTCCAGAACCACTCTCATAAAACTTCGCAAATGTATCCGTGAACAAGTTGCTATCCACTATCAGGTTATTCACATTTTGGATAAACCCATTGCGGTAGGTGCTATGAGCAAAAATATTGTTACGAACCAAAATATTGACAGGTTGATAACCGCCTGTATAATCAGAGCCATCTATGATGATAGCTTGGACATTATTAACAAAAGTATTGTGAACTATCTCAACGTTGCGAACATTGCTACTGACACAAATTCCGCAACCGGCATTTATTCCTTGCCTGCCATTATTATACACAACATTATTGTAAACTCGAATATTATGGACATCCCCTATTTTAGGAACTTCATCCCCGATCGCAATTCCATCAGCCGTGTTTCCGTAGACAACATTGTTATAGATATCAATGTTATACGAAGCAACACGGTTACCATCTACATAAATAGCAGGACCACCATTGTACCCTCCTGGTGTCCCAGAGATTTGTGCTTGTCCCGTGACGGAATTGTGATGAATAGAACCGTTTCGCGAGCCGGTTTTGGCATCAATTCCTTCGCGTTTGCCTTCCTTGAGAGTATTATAAGCTACCTCAAAACCATCAACACCCCAAATGCTCAAAGCTTCCTGAGTTCCGTTGTCATCACCTTTCCCTTGCCATCTCCAATTCGCTCTTTCTACTGTGTTATTTAATACTTTAATATTCCTACTGGTGATTTCTTTTTCTCCGCCATCAAAGTAGTTATCAGGCATAATAATAATACCTGAAGCTCCCGTTTCGTAGGTATGATTATTTTTTACAATCATATTATTGGCATCACGTAAAGCGATTCCAGCCCAAGACGAGTTCTCCACACGGAAACCATCAATTACCCAATAGCCCTTACCCGCTGACTGGATAACTCCTTCTCTAAAACCACCGACAAGAGAATCGGGATCGCGCAATGTGACTTTACCATTTGCCTTGAGTGTAATATGACCCAGTTGACTGTTACCAGATTTACCAAGAGTAATAATTTCAGTGTAAGTACCCGGTTGAACGAGAATTGTATCACCAGCTTTGACACCAGAGCGATCGCTGACCGCAAAGTTCACCGTTTTCCAGGGGCGATCGCGTGTCCCCCGATTGTTATCATTACCCATTGGTGAAACATAGTACGTCACCCCAGACTTCTTCCCTGAAGGGACTAAAGACGTTATGGAGGAAAACTGTATCTCCTCAATTGGCGTCTTGAAATCCAAGCCAGAGTTGTGAACCAATATCTGAGCCGAAAGTAGAAGCAGTTCTATTGCAAGATACAAGGCTGTCTTCCCCTCCATCAAGTGTTTGAAATCGTACGTACTTAATAATACAAGGGATAAGCGAATTCAATATCCACCATTATCCCCCTTAAAAAAGGGGACCGTTAGAGCATTTTCCCCCCTTTTTAAGGGGGGCTAGGGGGGATCAATAAGTGCCTAAAATCAC
>JAWQFQ010000193.1:0-18529 GCA_035967975.1 Scytonema sp. PMC 1070.18 | reverse complement strand
TACGCTGTTGTTGTTGTTGTTATTTAAAATTTAATAAGACATAAGCCTAGGTTTTACGTAGCGCCAATAGAATAAGTAGTGCTCGCTCTCCTACAGTAAAGGGCTTAGTTTTTGCAACACCACCAAAAAGATTAGCTACGAATTGGCTCGATTTTTGATACTATGAAAAGACTCGTAACAAAACGAATAGACCTATGAGCAAAGGAACATTATTTGATAAAGTGTGGGACTTGCACACTGTAGCTACACTTCCTTCAGGACTGACACAACTATTCATTGGGCTGCACCTTATCCATGAAGTCACTAGTCCCCAAGCCTTTGCTATGTTACGGGAAAAAGGTTTAAAGGTGCTGTTTCCTGGGCGAACTGTGGCGACGGTGGATCATATTGTTCCCACAGATAATCAGATGCGTCCCTTTAGCGATCGCCAAGCAGAAGAGATGATTCAGGCATTAGAGCAGAACTGTCAAGAAAATGATATAACTTTTCACAATATCGGCTCTGGGAACCAAGGTATAGTTCATGTGATTGCGCCAGAGTTAGGATTGACACAGCCCGGTATGACAATTGCTTGTGGTGATAGTCACACTTCTAGTCATGGGGCTTTTGGTGCGATCGCTTTTGGGATTGGTACTAGTCAAGTCAGAGACGTTCTCGCCTCCCAAACTTTAGCTCTTGCCAAACTCAAAGTCCGTAGAATTGAAGTCAATGGTACTCTCAACCTCGGCGTATATGCTAAAGATGTCATCCTCCATATCATCCGTACCTTGGGGGTAAAAGGTGGTGTAGGTTATGCTTATGAATTTGCTGGTACTACCTTTGAGCAAATGAGCATGGAAGAACGGATGACAGTCTGCAATATGGCGATTGAAGGTGGCGCTAGATGCGGTTACGTCAATCCCGACCAAGTCACTTACGATTATCTTCAAGGTAGAGACTTCGCCCCTAAAGGTGGAAATTGGGAACAAGCCCTGGCTTGGTGGGAATCAATCAAGAGTGATGCTGATGCAGAATACGATGATACGGTAGTATTTGATGCGGCAGATATTCCCCCCACAGTAACCTGGGGAATTACCCCCGGTCAAGGTATTGGCATTAATCAGTTAATCCCTAAACCAGAAGAACTCCCAGAAGAAGACCACTTTGTAGCTGAAGAAGCCTACCGTTACATGGATTTATACCCCGGTCAACCGATTAAGGGAACAAAGATTGATGTTTGCTTCATTGGTAGCTGCACTAACGGTAGACTCAGCGACTTACAAGAAGCGGCTAAAATTGCTAAAGGTCGTCGTGTAGCACCAGGAATCAAAGCTTTTGTTGTTCCTGGCTCAGAACGAGTTAAAAAAGCTGCCGAAGCCGAAGGTTTAGATAAAATCTTTCAAGAAGCAGGCTTTGAATGGCGTGAACCCGGATGCTCTATGTGTCTAGCCATGAACCCCGACAAACTAGAAGGTAGACAAATTAGTGCTTCTTCCTCCAACCGCAACTTTAAAGGTAGACAAGGTTCAGCTTCCGGACGAACTTTGTTAATGAGTCCGGCGATGGTAGCGACAGCTGCAATTAAAGGTGAAGTTGCAGATGTGCGCGAGTTGTTAGGGGAGTAGAGAGCAAAACAATTCAAACTTTAAAATTAATATAGACTCCAATGACAAGCGAAATTAAACAACTTACAGGTCGTGGCATACCCTTAGTGGGTAATGATATAGATACCGATCGCATTATTCCGGCTCGTTATCTCAAAGCTATTACTTTTGATGGTTTAGGCGCAGCAGCATTTATTGATGACCGCACAGCCTTAAAAGGTGAGCATTCCTTTGATCGACCGCAGTATCAAGGCGCAAACATTTTAATAGTCAACCGGAACTTTGGTTGCGGTTCATCACGGGAACACGCCCCCCAAGCCTTGTCTAAGTGGGGTATACAAGCCGTGATTGGAGAAAGCTTCGCAGAAATTTTCTTCGGAAATTGCGTAGCTATAGGTGTGCCTTGTGTGACAGTGGATGGAGCGATCGCCAAACAACTACAAGAATTGGTCGCAGCTAATCCCCAAGCAACTGTCAGTATAAATTTAGCAACTTTGCAAGTGCAAGTTGATGATTTTACTGCCCCAATTTACATCAGTGAAGGAACTAGAAGCGCTTTCATATCTGGGACTTGGGATGCTTGCGGTCAGTTGGTAGCGAATGAGGAGAAAATCCGCGCCACAGCGAACAAGTTACCTTACCTAGCTTTCTCTTCCATCAATTAGTAGTAGGAAAGCGAGAAATTTGAGAGGACCTGTTAAATAGGTACTATATCGCTCGTCAGTACCTATTTAATATGTACAGTACCTATTTCTTCTGCCAACGAGCATTAAAGAAGCGTAAGAGAAAGTATAGTACCGCAGCAAACAACCTTAGGGACTTCCAAGAAATAAATTCTCCCGGAGTGTGGTGCGGGCGACACGAGCCGCCTCGCCTCGTTCACGGGCGAGGACGCCCGTACCACAATAAATTTTTGAGAATAATCACGGTTTGGTAAATGGCTTTTAGCAACCAGAGATGATCGAAAATAGCAAGATTGGAGAGGGCAGAGGTATCGCTGACAACTGACCTAATTACGTTTTACCCATTGTTCGGTTACAGGGTTGTAAGTTTGGCTACGGTTGTCCACAGCGCCACGGCGATAACCCTTGCCAGTATTCTTGGCCATATCTTTATCACTTCCTTCAGCCGGATGTAAAATAGCTTTGACATTTTCTATTATAATTAAGGAAATGACTGTCAACAAGTTTGACATAATTTTTTCTACCTCCCTGAACACTTCTAGCGATTCAAGGGTAAATTAGCCATGAAAGAGGTCATTGCTGCCAACCTGCTCCGCTACCGTAAAAGTTTGAGCTTGTCTCAAGAGCAACTTGCAGAACAAGCCGGGGTTACTCGCCAGAGCATCAACAACTACGAGAACGCTAAAACCCTACCAGACAGCAAAACTCTTTCTGCTTTGGCTCGTGTTTTAGGTGTTACACTTGATGACTTGCTACGCTCCCAAAGCGTATGTTTACCCAACTTCCGGTTTCGCGCTCATGCATCTTTTAGCAAAAAACCCCAGTTTGCAACCCAAATTTTACGAATATTGCAAACTTACAACGCTCTAGAACAAGCTGTTGGTTTTCCGACCTATACGCCAGAAAGCACACCCTGCCACCAAGTCGAAGGCAATCAAAAGCGCATTCAAGAAATTGCAGCTTTGTTTCGTCATCGTTTGGGATTGGGAGATGCACCCATTGTTAACCTGTTTCAATCTGTGGAAGAAATTGGTTTAAAAGTTATACGCCAGCCAATTCCAATTAAAGGTTTCTTTGGTCTAAGTGCCTGTAGTGAAACTGAGGGTGCTTTTGTCTTAGTAAATACACATGACATAACTATTGAACGTCAGTTGTTTACTTTAGCTCATGAAATTGGACACCTTATTTTCCACCGTGTAGAGTACCAAGACACCTTAGTTGAGGAGGGAACTCAAGAAGAAGAAAAAGCACGAGAACAGGTGGCTAATTATTTTGCAAGCCATCTACTGGTTCCCCAAGCTGAATTTGAACGGATGTATGCCCAGACTAAGAATATTGTTGAACTAAAACGACATTTTCGAGTGAGTTATCAGGTAATATTGCGCCGTTTGTCAGAAATGGAAGTAATCAACTTAGCAAAAGAGACAGCCAAAATTCGTGCAATTTACAAACAGAAAAATAATGGTGCATCTCTGGATGAGGTAATGGAATTACCACCAGAGCTTGAGTCAAAGGAATTTCCAGAAAATAAACGCTATGAATGTCTGATTTGGAATACTTTAAAATTGGGCAAAATCTCAGAAATGAAAGCTGCGGAACTCCTCAATCTCACCGTTGAACAGCTACGGATGCGTCGTCGAGAAACAGAGGTTTATGCAGTCGTTTAATGGAACAATTCTCGATGCAACCGCATTGATTGATTTTTGCTGGCTAAACGAGTGGGAGTGGTTACAACGTTACTATAGTCCGTTGTATGTTGCCCAAGAAGTTCTGGACTCAGATCAACTAGAACTCCCTACCCGTGAAGCCGCAAAAACTTACCTAGCAGCGCTCAATCTGTCAACAGAGGAGATGTTCGCCAGTTTTCTAGAATTTGGAACACGAGAACCGCTTTTGAGTGCCGCAGACCGATCTACAATTGCCATTGCCCGTCATCAGTTGCTTATTTGTGCTAGTGATGACGGGCTAGTTGTTAAGACTTGTAAATCTTACAACATTGCCTATGTCCGAACACTGCGATTGTTTACTGAGATGGTAGAAACTAAACACAAAACGGTGATAGAGGTGAAGGCAATGGCTGATACATTAATCAAGGATCGGGGTAAACACATTTCCCCAAAAGTTTTGACTGATTGGACAACAGGCTTACAAAAGCATAGCACGAGCTAACAAATCAAAAAATGGTAATGGGCGCACAATCACCACTCAGACACAGATGGATAAAGCCATTTGGAATATCTGCAACATTTTACGCGTGCAATTCTGTACTAAGCAATGGCAAATTCAGTTAATGCTCTTTTACTGGGGTGATGAAATCCCAAAATAATATCGGTTTTAGGGATATCAGCTGCCAACAGGTCATCAACAATTCCTAAGTCGGTGTTATCTTCTTCCACCCAGATTTTCCCATTTTGAATCTGGAGGTATAAGATAATATATTGTACCCGTTTTTTACCATCCCAACCACAACGCAGCCACAGGTATTGGTCGCGTTGTTCGTCTAAAATTAGGCGATCGGCTACGCTGGGCGGAACGCCATCGCTAATTGTAGTTTCTGTGGTGTTAGCAGGTTGAGAAGTTGTTAAATTATAGTATTTTTTAATGGTTTCTTGAACAGTATTGCGATAACAGGTTAGTGTATCCATTGCACGATTTGCTCCTGTGGGATATCTACGATAATTAATTGCAGGTTGTTTTGGTGAGTAATGAGTTGGATTGATGGACGTTGAAAAAAGTTTAAATAAACAATGTCGTCAATTGCTAAGTACAAATTATATTCAGATTTACTGGCTTGAATGAGGTTGCGATAGACGATGTACTGTCCCAAAGCGTTATGGAAGTCGTACATCTGAGATTTACCAACAAAGCTTTTAATTTCTACTACAATTTTCTGCCCCTGGCGTTCTGCGGCAATTGGTTTTTCTGCGGCTAAATCGGCATACAGTTCAGCGTCTTCATATTTAATTATGTAAGGGTCAGCGATTATTAGCCATTTATCTTTAATCAAAGCATTTTTGACAGCATCATGATAAAGGTCTTTGGCGGGCATGGTTTTTTTTAGCGTGAGGTTCGGTAGCTCTGGTTCTTGCGTACTTAGCGTGCTAAATTTTTTGAAAAATGAGCTTGAAACCTTTGCTTACCAAGCGTAACGGTCATTATTGACTGTATAACGGTCGGATTTGGTGAAATTTAGACTAAAAGTGTCCGTAAGCCTTGATGTTCAAGCAAATTTATCGACTGTAATTAATAATTTAGCACGATATGTACGAAAGAACCGACAATATATCGCGATCGCATCGTTGCTTACGCAAACTATGATAAAACTGCCCTCACTTGCCTGGGTGCTTCAATTTTATAGTTCTCCCTAGAGTCAAGCTTAGGTATAAGACTATATACGTGTTCAGCTGGAACTATCAATAAATCTTGCAAAAATTTATTTTCTTTGCTGAGAGTATTAGAATCCTTTCGTTCTAGTCGGAATTTTCCTCTTAGATTTGTCGCTTGAATTTCAAATATGGCAACGTTTTCGTATAACAGTGAACTCAACGAGAGATTTTCTTCGTTCATCATCTTACGAGTGACTGCTGACATCTCCATCATCATTATAGGACGGTCTCTCTTCAGCGTTTGTGCTAAACCTTGAAGTACAAATGGCTCAAAACCTTCAACATCAACTTTAATTAGAGATACAGGACTCACGCCTATCTCTGCTACAACGTCATCACCCCGCCGTATCGGTAGCGAAATAGAAACTTCACTATTATTGTCACTACCTTTGATGAAGGAGCCTGTACCTGTATTGTCGGAAGTAGGCGCGTAATATTCCAACTTACAATCCTTATCGCCCAAACCAAAATGATAAATATGAAATGATGGATTTTGGTGCGCCTTCCACTTAGCTGCTAGAGATTCAAAAATTTCAGGATGTGGTTCAAAACTGTGAATAGAGTCAGCAAAATCTAGTAGAAAGTGAGAGTGGGAGCCAACATTAGCACCAATATCTAAGAAATTAACTGGGATTTTTTGTTCGTAAAGATAAGTACTTATAGACTGTAGAATTCTAATATTTTGTGGCTCAAAAAACTGAAAAAAGAAAATATGATGGTCAATGCCAAACTTCAAATTCCCTGAGTAAAGTTTACCTTTGTTCAGAATAGTAAAATTATAGTCAAAATTAGAGCCATTAGGGAAAACCAACTTTAGTAAAAGACCTCTACCCCTACTAATCACCCGCCGAAACAAAAATCCGAGCGAGTCTATAAGAGTTTTCTGAAAACGGTTTGGAGTATGGGTTGTTTGAAGTGACATTGTACTACACTCCTGAATCTAGAGTTGACTTTAAACGCCACACCTAAATCAGTGGGCGGGATGAAACTGAACGACATGACAATGACTACATCACAAAATGTCAATATTCCCGAAGGCTACGGCTATAAGAAAAATGCACGAAACAATTGTAAATGCGTTTGAGACCCTCCCAGCCCACATCAGCCAACAATTGCATTTTCGGTATTTAAGGTTAAAATAAACTTACGAAATACCACTCCACCGATTGCCCTCATGAGCGTTCAAATCGAATTTCAGGTTACCGCTCCACCGTTTCGTTGGGACGAAGCGGGTGGTATCCGTATTGGTAATAGCCGTGTTACTCTCGATAGCTTACTAGCCACATACCATAACGGCTCTACACCTGAAGAAATTGCTGTTCAGTATCCCGTTCTCTGTTTAGGAGAAATATACGCAGCGATCGCTTACTATCTTACTCATCAAAAAGAAATCGACAATTACCTAGAACAGCGCCGTCAAAAAGCTCAACAACAGCGAAATCACTTTGAAAAGCAGTATAACTTAGCTAATCTGAGGCAGCGATTGAGCGATCGCTATCAACCGCAAGGAGAATCATAGCCAGTGCGTTTGTTGACTGACGAGAATTTCAATGGCTCGATATTGCGCGGCTTGATTAGACGTTTACCTGAATTGGACATTGTTCGTGTTCAAGATGTAGGTCTAATTCATGCTGATGATTCTACTATCTTGGAGTGGGCAGCCAATGAAGGAACATAACTGATTCAATCTATAGTGAGATTGCCCATAGGTAGGTTTGAGGCACGAAACCCAACATCTGCAGGGGTTCTGCGATCGCTCCCTCATCTTACCTGCAACCCTTGCAATATCGGTTCTTGCGTACTTAGCGTGCTAAATTTGTTGCAAAATGAGCTTGCAACCTTTGCCTCAGCCACAGGTATTAGTCGCGTTGTTCGTCTAAAACTAGGCGATCAGTTACGCTGGGCTGAACGCTATCGCTAATTGTAGTTTCTGTGGTGTTAGCAGGTTGAGAATTGGTCAAATTATAGTATTTTTTAATGGTTTCTTGAACAGTATTGCGATCAGGTCAAACGGGATTATGGGGGCGCGGCGACCGTCGCGCCTCTATTTGTGAATAAATTATTATACTGGGGAATAATCAGGGAATCTGCGATTGAGGACGGGTAAGAACAGCGCTCAAGCAACGCCATATCCGGTATACGGACGCTTATATGGCGGATGCAACCCCAAAACAATGTCCGACTTGGGTACTCCCATATCCACTAATTTTTGTCCAATGTCTATCTCAGTCATATTGCGCTGAATCCATATCTTGCCATTTTTAATGTCCAAATGCATGAAACAATTGTAAATGCGTTTGAGACCCTCCCAGCCCACATCTAGTAACTGATAGTGGTCATGTTCCGCATCAAAAACCAGTTGGCATTCAATGTCCGGATTTACCTGTGTGATCGGCAACTAGTGACGCAGATTACGACAATACTCCAATTCCTGTTATCTTTACTGATGGCGAATTAAGTAAAACTGTGATTATCCCCATTATTGATGACGGCTTAGTCGAGGGGAATGAAACCGTGAATTTATCACTAGATAATCCTACAGGTGGTGCAACAATTGGTGCTCAAAAGACTGCTGTTATGACTATCGTAGACAACGATACTTCCACAGGGATATCAATCACAGGTGGTGACGGTAACGATAATCTTTCGACTGGTAGCGGACGAGACGCAATTGTTGGGGGTGCAGGTGATGACACCATTGTCGGTGGCGTAGGTGGTGACTCGCTTAGAGGTGGTGAAGGTAATGACCAATTTGTCTACACTAGTCTTCGCGATCGCGGTGACACGATTCACGACTTCGAGGTTGGTAAAGATCACATTGTTTTAACCCAATTACTCGATAGTTTAGTCACAGGTGGTTATAGTGGTGGGAATGTGATCGCAGACGGTTATGTGAAGATTGTTCAAAGTACTGAAACCAGCAAATTCGGCGTACAAATTGATAGTGATGGTCCTAGTGGTAGAGATATTTTCCGACCATTTATTACAGTCAATGTAGCTGGTAGTGGTAATTTGAACAATCCCAGCAATTTCACTTTCTAAATATTGTTTGATGTCATTAGTCATTTGCATTTACTTTACACAACTGACTAATGACAGTCTTAACAAAAAAGTTTCCTATCTCAACAACACACATTAGCTAAACAAAGCCGCCATCTACTAAAAAATACATCCACACATTTCCTTAACAAACGGAGTCTTTATGTCAGCTAAAAGTTTTCTCAAACGTTCTGCGATTAAAGCTTTTGCTTACAGTTTATTGGGTATTAGCAGTATCACTTGTGCCTCTCCTGCTTTCTCTGCTAGTGTTGATTTCAGCAGTTGGGATAGTACTGGTGATGTTGTCAAAGGTTTTAACCAAGGAACACTTACCAACGCCTATTCTGATGGCAACGATGATGGAAACAACTACAATATTTCCGGAAATAATCCAAGAGATATTTTTAGTCTAGAAGAGTTTCTGGACATCAAGGCAGGAAGTTTGGGCTTTGATGCGACAGAAGGTTCTGCAATTAAAACAACTCTGAGTGTACTCGCTGGCGATGTTTTCAGCTTTGACTATCTGTTTTATGTATATAAATCATCATTTCGTACCGACAGAGCAATTGCATAGGAAGTATCCAAAAAAACTTCAGTCCTCATCCTGATTTTCTTGAGCATACAAATACTTATCCAACTGTGTTGACCAGTCGGATGGTCCTTCTAAGTTCAGCGAGCGTGCTGTTTGCAAAAATGATCTTGTTTCTGGTTGCTCAGTCTGTAAAGTTTCAATAATAATTTTGACACGAGTATTTGCTGGTAGAATAATTGGTTCAGTAGGATGGAAAACTTTACCATCAAATACAGCTACTATTTCTTTCATCTAAAAATCTCCGGGAGTGTAGAAACCACACAGCTTTAGCTCGTGGAGGAAACACTAATCCTAAAGGGAGGCACCAAGTCCGAGCCTTTAGGCAGGGATGTTGACATTAATTAGTGTGAAAATTCATCGGTATGACAGTAAGCATTATTCTTGCATATTTGTACAATATAACAAGCAAAACTTACTAATAGTCGCGAAAAACCAAGAGAAGTTTTTACGCGTTCATAATAACACGGATTGAGGGTAAGCACAACTTATGTTAATGTTAATAAGGAGTTTTCTGTTTAAACCCTGTTCGACACTGGCTTCACCTTCACTTTTAAATTCCCCTCTAGGGCGGTGCTGGTTTCCCAATTCCTAGTTCTTGGAGCTTCGTTTTGACATCCTCCCACTCAGTACCACAGTAGTAATATTTTTTATCTAAGATGTTCGCTATATAATATCCTTTTTCACCGCCATTGATGCGTCGAAGTTCCGCTGCAATTTTCTCCATAGAGGTATCAAATGCAGCAAATAAGTCTTCCATATCCAAATCAGGTGCGTTGAATAAATTGACGAATGGCTCTCCTTCTCTAAAAGCCCAAATTTTATGACGACGTTCAACAATTTGATAGTAAATAGGACGAACGATAGTGTCTTCTTTTAGCATCAAAATCTATCCTCAGAGTATTGCTCAAGAAAGCCCCAAAGAGTTATTCTAGGGGCTATGTTATCAATTAGTTTTCGTTCTGGGAGTTATCAGACGGTTCATCTGTGATGTCGTCTAACTCCCTTTGAACATCTTGAGAGTCAACGAGGTATCTTTCTCCAGTGATTTTATCTTCTTTCATCCATCGCCCAAGAAGAACACGGATGAAAACTTTAACTGGGTTCCAAAAACCTCGATAACCGTTACCGTTACTTTTTACGTTTATCACCTCCTTTATTCAATAACGAGGAGATGCATACATCCCCTTTTTATTGTCAACTTTTTCGGCTTAAATGTCAACCATTTTTAAGAGATATCCGAAGGTTTTTTAGTAGCAATTAATATGATTTCCCCAGACGCAATCGCATCCAATAATTGACCACAAGAACCATCATTATCATAGATATAACCTAGCTTGTAAGCTATTTCTTTTAATTTATCTGCTGTTCCTAAAGCTACTCTTGCGTGGAGGTTAGTGCGGTCAAGTTTTTTCCTACCAGCCATAAGTTATTAAATAAGTGGTTTACAGTATTATAGGTCTTTATAGCGTCCCTGTGTACTAATGACCAATTTATCTACACTAGTCTTCGCGATCGCGGTGACACGATTCACGACTTCGAGGTTGGAAAAGATCACATAATGATAACCAGAACAGCAGAATGGTAAATACAACTGGTAGGATTAAAATAAAGTTAACAAAAGTAGGATTTACTTAATTAGGAGGTTTTATAATGACCTTACAAGAAATTATTCATTCTATTGAAACTTTGTCTACAGAAGAACAGGAGTATTTGTTTGAGTTTCTCCGTAAAAAAAAGGAGGAATCTAGAGGGGATAATTTTTGGCAGGGATTACAAAAATTTAGAAAGGTAATCGAAAGCGAGGGGATTATCTTTACAGATGATGATTTCGCTGACTTACGAGATAACGGTTTCCATAACCGACTTGCTTGATAAATTTCTCCATTCGTGCATAACCGATTTTTCGAGCTAGCACCTGATAAAACCATACTGTTGAATTTCTGAATGCTTGGCGGATGTTGGTGTCTTAGGGATAAAGAAGCATCGCCCTACATCAACCACCCCATTGCTGTAGCTAATTTAAAGCTTTTAAAAATATGTTTCATGTAGAAGTGGTAGCAAATATTCAAGATTTTGTTTCTAATCTTGATTCAGTAGTTGCTACACAAATAATAATAGATATTGATAGAGCCAATAATTTCCAAAAAAATGCTGAAGAAATATATTTTATTCTGACTAGTGGTAGATTGGTTAAACCCAAGATGAGTCATCGGAAAACTGTCGCAGTAAGTAATAATGTTGCTACTATTAGCGGTTGGGATTCGTTAAATATAAAATGGAAGCGAACTATCAAACAAAATAATGGTATATCTTTAGAGCAAGATGAAAGTAAAGTCAAAGAATATTATCAAAATTTTCAAACTGAATTTAATCGATATGGCTATCAAATAAAAGTTTGGAACTTAGACCCGAAAGACGACTTAGGGAAGCACTACCGTTCCCATGCAGAAAAACAAATCTCGGTGATTCAGTCTGATAATTCTATTGGCGTGTCGAGGGGTATGTGTGAAGAAGATTGTTATCCTTATTTTTGTGCATTAGCGCAAATAAGACAACAAAATATTATAATTGCTGACCCTAACGGTATCTGGCTCTTTTATTCTCATGGTCAAGTAAAGTTCCTTTATCATATATTATAGATATCTAGGAAAGTAAAGGAAGGTGGTTTATGAGTGTTCCCTCTCAGCTACAAAATTTGATTCAAGAGGCTAATAAATCATTGTATCGTCATCCTCAACATGACCTAAATTTAGGTTATCGCCATGCTATTTGGGCTGCATTTGGTGAAAATGGTCATTTAAGACGTACAGCACTAGCACTTTCTACAGTTCGTCACGTACTTCCAATTTGGAATCAACAATTCAGTAACGATGATAAACCACAACAAGTTCTTACCCTAGCAGAAAAAGTGATTTCTGGAGATGTGAGTAAAGCTCTTGCAGAAAAAGAAAGTAAACAATTATGGCGAGAAATACAACAATTAGGCTATGACGATTCGGGTATAGCTTTTAGTGTTGGATGTGCAGCAGTTGCATCGCTGGATACTGCAATTTTTGATGAAAATTTTGATGCAGATGAGATTGATTTTAATCTGACAGACGAGCAAGATACAGAAGGTAACGATACTGCTTTCTTTGCGGCTTGTGCGTATGCAAATGGTCCAGTATGGGAGACTATTTCTGGAAAATCAGATTCAGCGAAGCGTTTAGAATTTTGGTCCTGGTGGTTAAACATCGCTGTTCCCAATGCATGGGAGGCTATAGAAGAAGATGAAAATCTAGATATTCCTCTTCTTGAAGCTTCTTAAACAAACCTATCCCCTGATTAACGTCAGTACCAGCGCATCCAGTGCAGAAATCTTCACTCTCAGTGAGAAAATGTTCGACAGAAAAAGCTTGAATGGCAAAACGTTCTTGACTTCTACAATACTCGCAACATCCATTAGCTCGTTTTACTACAGCCTTTTTTAGCTGTGCCTTCACCCGATTCTCAGACATTTTTTGTTGCGTGAATATCTAAACTTTCCATAAGTGTAGCCAGGGAAACGTTACGTATACGTGCTAATTCTGCCAAATTTTCTATGCGTTCTGCTTGCATTTTTTCTATTTCTTCAGTCAAGCTTAATAATGTTTTATATTCATCATCTGTAAGAGTTTCAGCTTCTCGTTTAGTCATTAATTCTTCATAATCTTTCTGAAGAATTGAGGGAAGACCTTGATTAATTTTGACTAATAATTCAGCTTCTGCTTTCGTTAGTCTAGTCGCTTTACGTTGCGCTTGTAAAACAATAACTTTTGAGACAAATTGCTCTAACTCAGACAAGTCTAATTGCTCAACTGCTTTCAGCAACTCTTCTGAAGATAATTGTACTTCAACTTTGATGGTTGACATTACCCGCCTCTTGCCTGCTAATTTACAAATATTTTATCCTAAGCTGACTCTATCATTTAAATCCCGTTCTGGATGATTAAATAGGTACTGTATCGCCTGCCAGTACCTATTTAATATGTACAGTACCTATTTCTTCTGCCAACGAGCATCTGGTCCTCGCCCCAAGCATTCGAGTCGCCCAGCATCTCTTTGTTGACGCAAAATACGGCGAATGAGGTCAATACCTACGGTGGGACATCTGTCCTGTAAATCTTTAATCGAAAAATCTCCTGGTATGTTGTTAATTGCATCTAGCACCATTGCGGTTTTAGCGCCTTTGACGGAACTGACTAACCCAACTCGTTCCTCAAACTCGCGGTATGCTGACAACACTACCACTCCCAAAAAATACTCCCACCAGGGTAATAAGTTGTGCTGTCCCTGATGCCAATTCTGTGAAGACTGGTAAAGCGTGTCGTAGTAGCTTTCTTTTGTACGTTCTACAATTCGTTCCAAACTGATAAACCGACCAACTTCGTAGTCTGCTTGATATAGTAGCAGTAACGTCAGTAGGCGAGCCATGCGTCCATTACCATCACTAAAAGGATGGATGCAAAGAAAATCCAAGATGTAAGTTGGAATAAGCAGTAATGGCTCGATTTCATCAGACTGCGAAAGGTTGTTGAACCTGTCATGCAAACGTTCCATTGCTAATGGTGTTGCAAGTGCTTTGACTGGTTGAAACCTAACAACCTTCGTGCCATCTGGATAAGTTGCGCTGATAACGTTGTCTACCGATTTCCAACGCCCACCTTCACCAACAGTAAACTGGTATAGGTCACGATGCAACTGTAACACCACTCCTGGAGTGAAAGGAATATAGGCATAGTTGTTATGAATCGTGGTGAGCACATCTCGGTAGCCAGCGATTTCTTGCTCAGAGCGGTCCCGAGGTGTCGTTTTTTCAGCAACCAGCTCCTTAATGCGTTTCAATGGTACTGTGACACCTTCTATACGGTTAGAAGACTCAGTACTTTGAATAATTGCAGTTTGACGCAAGGTTTCAAGTACTTGCGGTGACTGTTCCTTGAATAACTCCTGCTTGCCTTTGTACTCTCCAATCAGCCGGATGGTACGTAGTAAATTTTGAGAAATTGGCTGGCGCTCGATAAAACCTGGTTCAAACGACTGCATGGACAGTTTAGGTTTACGAATTTGAATGCAAAAATTCTAGTCATTTTTGAGGACTAGTCCCGCTCCTAACTAAGTTTATGCCATTTCTGTAAAAGCTGCCATTGCTCTTGCCCAATCCTCAAGATATCGCTGTTCGTTCATTAACCAAAGAGAACTACTCACCCGCATTTGGTATCTAAGAACATTCAGTATCGTATGTGTGTAAGAGCAAGCAACTTGTTTCAACCAACTAACGTGGTGCGTCTAGACGAGAGAACAAAACGTATATATATGCTCGTTGGAGACACAATACAAATAGAAATCTACTCCAGTGGGGAGGTGACCTTTCCATGACAAATCAAAATTATCAAGCCATGTCTGAAGCTAGTGAGGAATTGACCAGAGAAGAAAAGGTAAGACGCTTCCTAGAACACGCCAAACGTTTCTCATTTAAGTTGTCTAAAGGCTATAAATTCAATCGAGATGAAATCTATGATCGGTAAAATTTTCCTCTTTCTAAAATTTTTAACCCGTTAAAACGGGTTTCAGCTTTTAGCCCGAATTTTAATTCAGGGCTTCACAAGCACAAAGATTGAACAGTTAAATCCTTCAAAGTGATGGTAAAATTACGCTGTTGTCCTGTAGCAACAAATGAAATAATCTCCTCACAAACCACAGCAACAGTTAACATAACCAAGTTTCGTGCCAAAGGATAATCACAAACATCGTTATTAACCTCTGAAGGAACGCGATAAACTTCATTCCAAATCACTTCTGCATAATCGGCTGATAACCCAGCGTGAACGCAAGGAATGTTGAATTGATGAGCATAATCTTTCACCACCTGACGCGCCACGCTGTTGTCAAAGACATCAACAATGAGTTGGCTATCTTTGAGGAGTTGATTTGCATTTGCTGATGTCAATTCCTTAGTCTTGCTATTAACTGTAGTACCAATTGCTCGATATAAATTGTTACCCAAAATTTTTGCCTTAAACGCTCCAACATCAGAACGGTAGTAAGGTTGAGTAGAAAGGTTTCGCTCTTCAATGCGATCGCGATCGATAACTGTCAATTTATCAAAGCCAGACCGAGCGAGGTTTTCAACAATATTAGCTCCTAACGCTCCAGCCCCACAAATTGTGACAGAATAATCCTTCAGTTTTGCCATTAAAGCATCAGTGCGGTAAAGCTGTTCGTGAAAAAAGATACTCATTGTCTTCACCAATTTCGTTGTTCCATCACACCCACTAACGATTGCAAGTCAAAGTCGCGATCGCGTCCACTCAAACAAATCCCAGAACTCATAACAGTCAAGTCAGCTTTCGCGATCGCACTACTATGACGAACACCATCAGCTGTTGTCCAATCAACTGTCCAATAATCACCGCGATCGTAGAACTGGTTTAATTCACCACCACCCATCCGCAAAGCCTTTCTCAGTCGCTTTTCATCCCTTTGAGGTGGCTCGAAGCCTTCAATACGCCCAGCTGCTAATTCATACACTGTACGGATTTCAGGAGTCATATCTTTGAACTGCAATTCAACCGCCGGAGTGAGTTTTTTGAGAGCAGATTGCAAATTTTCCAATATTGCTGGATTGGAACGGCGATCGACCTCCTCAAACCAGCAGGATAGACCATTCCAGCAAGCAATGATTTGCTCAAAGACAACACCCTCAGTCACCAGATGCACTGCGATCGGCTTCACCACCTTCAACCGTTGGCGCATATCTGCTTCATTCACAGGGTATGCTAACCACGTTTGTCCTTGCAGTGGATATGCTAACCGCAACCGTACCTGTGGAAAGTTTTGCAAGTATTCAGCAATCTGCGGCAAACCTGCTTCTTCCACAACCGTTGCAATCTTCTCATTCACTGGCTGAAAGATACCCCAACCTTCAAATTGACTCGGCTTTGCTCTGAAAGTGTAAACCATCCCAATGACCCGTGTGCGAACTCGACCACCCTTAACACAAGGCGCAATGAAGTGAGTGTTACACAACTGAGCTTCTGCACTAGCAATTTGGTTAATTAGCTTACGTATATCAGTCATAATTATCTCCTGCATGCAAGTTGGTGGAGCATTGCGTTTTCTCAGCTACTAGAGGGACTCCGCTGGTAAGTTATTACACTCTTTTTCAAGGATGGCTACTTTTAAGCCCACCTCCCAGGTTCTTCGTACTCCCCGTTCACAAACGCCCACTGCATTTGACAGTGTTACCGTTCCTCTCGTACTCAGTTTGTAGGCTCCACGAGTTAGGGCACGCAGTGTATTTATAATACATAATACTACAAAAGAGTTTACTGTCAAGACTTGTCGTCTAGGTCTCAGAAACCCGGTTTCTTTGAGAAACCGGGTTTCTAATTTTTCCATGTCCCTTGTAGTATCACTTATCATCTCGTACAGGCAAAGCTGTATCCAAAATCTCCATCAACAAGTCCAGACGAGAAGGACGTGTCAAGAATGGGACGAGGTTCGGCAAGCTGTAGTAATCGCCTGCAAAGGTGAAGGTATCTACAGGGACTTGCTGCTGCTTCAGTTGACTCTCCACCCAGTTGTAATAACTCCCCACACGGACGATGACTACATTGGGTATAACTGCCAACTCCCGACAGTAGGTCTTATAGACTTCACCGAAGTATGGAGCCGCATTTTCTCCCTCATCGGTCACCAAAACGATCTGATCGACCACTTGCTTTTTCCGCCGCATGGCTTCCAATCCACAGCCAATACTCGTGCTACCGCCTGCCTTGATGTGTTGAAAAGCACGCTCCCAGTCGGTTAATTCCTTACCCTGTGCCGTAATAGCGTAAGGAATAGTATCGAAGGCGTAGACAAACAGTTCTGCCTGAGTGATACCAGAGATGAGAGCAGCTAGTCGCTTACCAATCTCGATCGCATTCTCCATCGAACCAGACTTATCCACTAATAGAGCAGTTGGGCGAGCGATCGCACCGCGCCGCTTAACTTGCTCGTTCGTCACTTTTTCTAGTCGTGCAACGGTATCTGCATCAAAAACTGCTACATCTGTAGCAATCTGTGCTTTGAATGCTGCCACACGCTCATTTTTAGATGCTGCTTCCAACTTGGAGTCAATCAACTTTTTCACTTCTGGATGTTCCATTGCACCCCTAGCTTGAAGTGATTTGAGGTTGTTGATTGTTTCTTGAGGAGTCATGCTGTTGATTAAGGCAACTAACACAACTGGTGTGAGTTGCTTGATAGCACCAATAGCAATTGTGTAGGGAATATTGAACTCCACAATTATACGTGCCTGTTCTGCTGCATTTTTTACTTTGGCAAGCTGCTTCAACACATATGCTAACGACCCTTCTGGAGGAGTATTACAAAATAGAATTGCATTTGCTCGCTCATTCGGCTTGATGTGCAGCGAAGCATACAAGTGCTTCATTGCTTTGCGACTCCGTAGAGCAGCGCGATCAAACAGAGCAAGATTACTTTCCCGTGTCTTGAGGTAACGTCGCACCGCAGTACGAGCAGAGCGGGGTAGTTTATTCCGCTGCTGCTTCATGAAATCCACGACACGAGCCACCTGATAAGGTGGAAACTCTTGCAGCATCATAAATCCCGCATCTCTGTGTTCAGTTAAATTGCTAGTTAGCAATTGAGCAACAAACACTTCCTTGTGGTCGCGGACATCACCATGATGCTGATACCAAACTGCCAGATGTCCGTAGAAAATTGGATCGAGTTCAACAATCAATTGATGAATTTCTGCGACTTGCTCTAGCTTGCGGTGAGGATTTGTCAGCAAACTGTTGAGCATTTCTAAGCGCAGGTCACGTTCTGCGGTGTTCATGGGAACCTCATAACCTTGAGAAAGGGAATTTTTTTGTCTGTTGGAACTGACACCTCATAGTTGATAATGAATAAGAGCACTTCGTGCAAGTTGAAAAAGCTGTTGATTCACACATGGGATTTGAACCCATAATCGCTTGTTCTTAAATCAAGTGCCTGTACCAATTCGGCTAGTATGTAAGCTTTTTCGGTTAGGGCACGAAGTGCAAATTTTAGTTTTGAGAAAGTTGATTTAATATAAATCTAATTTCTTTCTTGTTAGAGGTTGTTTGAAAAGTAGTTGGCTGTGATTTTAGGCACTTATCGATCCCCCCTAGCCCCCCTTAAAAAGGGGGGTAAATCTATTAAAGTCCCCCTTTTTAAGGGGGATTTAGGGGGATA
>JAWQFQ010000192.1:0-18601 GCA_035967975.1 Scytonema sp. PMC 1070.18 | reverse complement strand
GGGAGGGGAGAATTATTTACCTGTACCTCTGCACCTCTGCACCTCTGCACCCCTGTACCCCTGTACCCCTGCACCCTTACACCCTTACACCCCTGCACCCTTACACCCCTGTGCCCTTACACCCTTACACCCCTGCACCCTTACACCCCTGTGCCCCTAAAAAAGGGGTTAGGATAGATTTGCAACTGTGATTAGGAAGATGACTATGAGCAACTTAGGGAAAGATTTTCAACCTTTGCTGACGAGAGAAGCCCCAACAACGGTTGACCGCATGGGTCTTACCTGGCTTATAGCAGCAGCGATCGCTACAGCTGTGCTGTGGCAAGTTCCAGGTGGAGATTACATTTTATACCCTTTCACGATACTAGCTACGTGGTTTCACGAAATGGGTCATGGCTTAATGGCGCTTTTACTGGGTGGAAATTTTCAGCAATTAAGAATTTTTCCTAATGGCTCTGGTGTCGCATTTCACAGTGGTGCTTTATATTTAGGTTCAATTGGTCGGGCTTTGGTAGCAGCAGCCGGACCAATGGGACCACCTATTGCAGGAGCAGCTTTAATTTTGGCTTCCCGTAGCTTTAAAGCCGCACATCTCAGTTTGATGGCTTTAAGTGGTCTACTACTTCTGTCTACTCTAGTTTGGGTACGTTCCCTATTTGGAATAGTGGCAATTCCCCTCATAGGTTTAATTATCCTTGGTATAGCTCTCAAAGCACCCCGTTGGGTACAAGGATTCGCTGTTCAATTTCTCGGTGTACAAGCCTGTATTAGTACTTACCATCAAGTGGACTATCTTTTTACCGCCTCTGCTGGTCCCGGTTTACTTTCTGATTCAGCACAAATACAGCGGAATCTATTTTTACCATACTGGTTTTGGGGTGGGTTGATGGCGATCGCATCTCTAGCTATTCTCGTGCAAAGTCTCCGCATCGCTTATCGTTCTAAATAAGCAGAATTTTTGGTGTCAGAAACCCGGTAATTTACACCTTTGCTGCGACCTTCTGTTGAGTAGCGATTTCATTAGGACAGGGACGACCTTGTTCAAAATCAGTCATATTAGCAACAGTTGTCTCTGCAATGTTACGTATAGCCTCTTCGGTAAAGAAAGCCTGATGTCCAGTGATTAGAACGTTTGGGAAAGTCGTCAGGCGTTGAAAAACATCATCTTTAATAATAACATCAGATAAGTTTTCAAAGAATAAGTCTGACTCTTGTTCATACACATCAATACCAAGGTATCCAATCTTACCAGACTTTAATCCCTCAATCACTGCATTAGTATTAATCAACGCTCCTCGGCTGGTGTTAATCAGCATGACCTTCGGCTTCATCTGTTCTACAGCATCAGAGTTAATGAGATGATGGGTTTGAGGAGTTAAAGGACAATGCAAGCTGATAATGTCAGAGTTGGCAAATAACTCAGATATCTCTACGTACTTTGCGCCCTGTGCTTCAAAATCTGGGTTGTGATACACATCATAAGCAAGAAGGTGACAGCCAAACCCCTTCATAATATTTCCAACAATCTGACCAATTTTCCCAGTACCGATAATTCCTACAGTGCGTCCGTGGAGGTCAAATCCTAAAAGCCCATCTAAAGAGAAATTGCTTTCTCTAACTCGGTTATAAGCACGGTGAATTTTGCGATTGAGACTTAAAATTAACCCAACGGTATGTTCCGCTACTGCATAGGGAGAATACGCAGGAACGCGCACTACAGTTATCCCCAATTCCGCAGCAGCTTTTAAATCAACATTGTTAAATCCCGCACAGCGCAAAGCAATCAAACGCGTTCCGTGGGAAGCCAGAATCTCTAAAGTTGGGGCGTCCACTTGGTCGTGTACAAATACACAAACCGCCGGAAATCCGGCGGCTAAAATAGCGGTATCTCGATTGAGACGAGGTTCATAAAACACTAATTCATGTTGGTTTTGAGAATTTGCAGCTTCTAAAAACTGGCGATCGTATGCTTTTGTACTGAACACTGCTACTTTCATGGAAAACCTCAATTTCTGTGCTGCCTTGTTTCTAGTACATAATAGCTTGATAGGTTGGAGAGACGCGCAGGTACTGATAAGATAAGCAAACCTAGTTTAATCAATAAGCGTTATTCTTTATACAAAACCTGCAGAAACCAATACGGTTGGGTCTAAACGTGTAAAAATCTGCCAGCCACAGGAATTATCCCCCCTAAAATTAACTAGTTTTGCACCCAAAATCTTGGGTTAGGGGGGATAATTCCTTTCAACATCGTTGGCGCTAAACCCATTACGTGTAATGAGTAGGCATATTTTTCCGGTTTTAATGAAACGGTTGGTGTTAAGGGCACAGAAACCCGCTATCTTGGAGATACCGGGTTTCTAAATAATTGCTTAACTGAACTGTATTGCTGCATAAACTGGTTTTGTTCTTTTACTCTCAGTTTCTCTATTTGGAGTGCGATCGCCAATTTCATACTCAATATTTTTAGAATTTGCTACAAGTAACTCATCCCATTGCTGCCAAACTGCAAATATTTCTTGTCTACCATCATAAAGTGTTTCTATATCAATTTGATAAACATTATTTTTAACTCGCCTCAGCTTTAATCCCAACAAATTCAATAGACGATGTAGTATTTTTATTGCTGAAATGCCTTCATGTCCTCGTATTAAATTAATACCAAGTGCTCTTTTAATATGTTTACTACATTGAAAAGTAATATTTTTCAATAAAAGTAAATCAGCATCATTTTCAGTGATTTTTCGTTCTGGCTCTAAAAACTTGAGAATTCCTAATGCTCTCAACGCTTCCACTTTCAAAGTATAATTTTTTAAATCAGGTAAAAATAACTTCCCTTCACCCCATGATAGTTGATGGTGTAACTCTTGTTTATCTCTTATATGAAAATACTCCCTTTCATGAGTCAGATAATAATGGGTTAGGAGTTGGCAATAATAGCCTTTATCATCAAGCAATTTCAACAAAGGTGTCACTTCCACACCATACCTTTGTTTAAGAGTATACTTATTGATTTGGTTGCGCTCTTCGTTCGTGATGGAATGCTTTGCAAGAAGTTGCTCGTATTCTACATAATTAATATCCTTAGCATTAGCTACTGCATTTGCTAAGGTTAACTGATTTTGTTTCTTAATTTCTTGTATTTTGCTATTAATCTCTTTTGAGTTTTTTCGGCTTTGTGACCAGTCTTTTTGAACTTTAAAAATCTCTAAGACAAGTCTTTTCCGAGTTTCTACGTCATCAGGGTCAGTAGCTAGCAAGGCAAATCGTAAATCTCGAATAATATTCTTTTGAACGTCATTACTTCTTATTTGACTTTGATGTCCATCTACTATTAAACCATCTTTCATAGATTGACGATAAAAGTTAATTGAAGAATTTATTCTAGCAGCTAATTTTGCCCAAGTCCGCAGATGGATTGGGTCGTATACTAAAGGCAAATCTACGTCAATTTTTTGCATAGGACTCAGCAAAGCTAAGTTTTCTTTCTGATTTTCTTGATACCAATAGGATAAAGAACGATAATTTGTGCTTCCACTACCAATTAATCCAATTCCTCTTTTCGCACACCAGATAATACGTGGTATATTATCGCGTACTCTTGCTAATGCTTGTCGTGCTTCAAAGTCAGGAACGACACCTTGAAAAATTCCATAAACACGGTCAAAATGTTGGACATCAATGCTAATTCCTGTTCCCAAACTGGGAGTTACGAAAACCGTGTCATATTCGACGACTTTTTGATTGATAGAGGCGACAAAATCAACGGCTGCGTGACCCGGAGTGTTAGTTGTATGACTACTGACGACTAAAGTTTTGGGAAACTGCTGTCGCAATTTATTTAATCTTTCTTTCAAGTAGCGTTCTATAGTGTCACAACTATAACGACCAGAACGGCTATCTGTTGTTACATAACATTTAAGCCCTGTCATTAAATCTAATTCCAGTTGTTGGATTAAAGGAGTTGGGTTAGGCGAATCATAAAAAGTCACATCCCAACCTTGCTGTGGTTTCCATTGGTTTACAACAAGCCAAGGTGTTATTTTAACTCCTGCTAATCCTTGTAAATACTCTAAGGACACATCTGATAGGTCGGCATCTTGGGCTATAACTAATCCTCCAGTTGTGAGTACATTTGAAATAAGTTGCTGGAATATTTTTAAAATTTTGACACGCTTATCTTTACAGGTACTACTATTTAGTAAATGCCATAAAGATTGCTCAACTTCATCCAAAATAATGATTGCCCCCTGCCAATTTTCAGGATTGAGTTTCCAAATAGAATCGATGCATAATCCCAAGGAGTGAGGAGTGGGAGATGAATAAATAGGTGAGAAAAAGTCCTTGTTTTCCAATCTTTCTTTGTCCTCTTTTCCGATTCCCCATTGAATACCTATCTTTTCGCACAAAAATCGTCCTAATTGGATTCTGTGAGTAATTAATAATACGGGTTGATTTCTACTTTTTGCTTGATGAACAACAGTTTCTAAAGCTGTTGTTTTTCCCGTTCCTTTTGCAGATTTTACTCCCACTAATCCAGAGGTGGGAAATGGAATTTCCTCTAAGTATGGGCAATTGAGGGTAAGTGCAGGAGGGATGGTTAATTCAGTGTGGGGTTTCGTTTGAGCAAGATAAACTTCTAAATCAATGCTTTGGTTATAAATTGACTCAAAAGCACTTGCACCTTTAGCAACGAGAAAATCATCAACTCCTTTTTCCATCCCTGGAAGTTCGATGACTTGGACAGGACAATTTTTTTGTTGGAATAAAAAACCAAGTTGAGAAATAGCATTGTTTATAGCTGCAATTTTCTGAGGTTGAGTTTCAAAATCAAAGCAAATATAAAAGGTTCGCTTAGGGATGGTGAACTTGGCTAAGTCGGGAATTAGCTGGCGATTAACAACCTTACCAAATTCATCTTTAAAAACGCGGTAGCCACTGGTAATTCCAGGAATAGCGATCGCCACATATCCTTGTGTCAACAGTGCAGCTGCTTTTTTCACTCCCTCACAAATAACTATGGGTATACTTTGCTCCATTACCCATTCCCAAAAGCCTACAGCTTCTCCATTGCAGTCAATGCTGATATTTTCAGGAATGGCAACATTGTAACGTTGGGCGACTTGCTTCCAAGTCTGTAGCGGTACTCGCAGACAAAAAACTCGTGTTGAGGTACTGGGCGGATGTTCGTACTTGATGGGTTTGCGATTTTCATTCCATCGGGGTTCGTTAGGTTTAAAGCACCCCCATTCCATAGGTCGCCAATTATTCAGAGGATCGAGCCCAGAACACCACCAACCGCCTGCGGTGATATGGGTGTAACGCTGTAACCATCCGTTTCTAATCATTCCGGTATTTGTCCGGGGGAGATGCTCTGAAATCAACAGGTAATCATATGCTGTTTTGCCTTGGAGAGACTTGAAATTAAAGTTCAAAATGTCTAAATTTATACCACTCTCATTAACTAATTCCTTAATATGTTGGGGATCTATGTGTTGTAAGTACATCGGTTCGGGCGGTAAAAGACGACAATGGACTTAACACCTTAACACGCATCTTCTCATTTTAATATTAGGTCTTATGAAGGTTTCATGATACTTTCTTCTTAAATGGTATGAAGATACATCGGTTATTTCTACGAAGGGTTATCTCGTCTCTTCTAGAGATAAAACAATATTTTTGTATTGTCATATTTTTTACATATAAAATTTATTTTTCAGTATTAACTTTATAAGCATTAATACTTATTTATTGCTAGAAAATAAAAGATTTAGCAATTCGCGCATTCTTTAAAAAGTGAGAAACCCGGCATCTAATACGGTTCAGATAAGCCGGAATAGAAACCCGGTTTCTGGTAGCGCGAATTAACCTTAACCGAACCGTATTGCGGCATCTCCAAGATACCGGGTTTCTGTAGTCTCGCAATTTTCACAATTCCTTAACGGATTGCTATAGTTCTTGTCGTATCAGAAATGCTATGTGAATAGATTGCTTTGAAATACTTTTAGAGAAACAGTTTACCTAAATTTCAAGTTCAGTGTTTCCTCTATTTCTTAATAAAAGAATTAGTGATAAAACTTAAATATTAGAAAATACATAAAATAAAAAATGGAAAATAATTCTCTATCATTTTACATAAATGATCTAATTTTAGAGGTATCAAGAATACTAATTTCAATGGTAATTGGTGCTATTGTGTACCTTTTATTAGAGAAATTTATAGAATTATGGAACCCTAACCCCAGTCATACAAATAAGGATACAGATGATGACAAGTACAAAATCTATGTCAGAGGTTATAAAAGTAAAAAGGGTAGATATGTGAAAGGGTACTATCGCCGAAGAAAAAAGTAAGTTCACGACTCGTTTAAAGGATGTTTTAAAAGTCCTCTCGTCAGTAGCATGCACATTTCACATCCACCATTATCCCCCTTAAAAAGGGGGACCGTTAGAGATTTTCCCCCCTTGGAAAGGGGGGCTAGGGGGGATCAACCAGTGCTTGAAATTACAGCCAACTACTTTTCAAACATCCTCTTAGAGCGGGCAAGATGCCCGCACCACAAGAACTAGCTATGCGCCTACAGATTCCTTTGCAGCGTACATCACTTCTACAGTAATTTGATTGATGTTGCGATCGCGAGCAAATTTCTCGGTATTGCGCTTCACTTTACCACGTACAAAACCAGGAACTTTGTTCAATTCTGCTTGAGCGTCCTTTGTCCAGCCGAGGTCAGAATCAGCAGAAATTCCCTTAGTAATCACTTCTTTGGTATCATGTCCGCCAAAGATTTCTAATAAGTGGTCTTCCATTCCTAAAGTGAAGGAATTGTAAACCAAATCAGCAATTTGGTTGGTACCTTCGTAACCCATAAATGGTTTGTAACCAATTGGGAAATTCTGGATGTGGATGGGCGCAGCAATCACACCACAGGGAATATTGAGTCGCTTACCAACGTGGCGTTCCATTTGGGTTCCAAAAATGGCAGAAGGTTCAACGCGGGCGATCGCATCGCCAATTTGTGTATGGTCATCGGTAATCAGCACTTCATCGCAGTATTCGCTCACCTGTTCGCGGAACCAGTCAGCATCGTATTTACAGTAGGTTCCAGCCCAAACAACGTGAATACCCATTTCTCGGGCTAAAATCTTAGTCATAGCTGCTGCATGAGTATTATCGCCAAATACGACTGCTTTCTTACCTGTGAGGTTTTGACAGTCAATAGAACGGGAGAACCATGCAGCTTGAGATACATACAAGGTTTGCTCATTGATGTACTCTTCGTAGTCAACATCAGCCCCTTGAGCATTAATCACCTGCTGAATTTTGCGGATACAGCGAGCAGTTTCGACAACACCCATTGGCGCGATATCTATATATGGCATTCCGAACTCTTGTTCTAGGTAACGAGCCGCCATTAAACCGAGTTCTCGGTAAGGGACAAGGTTAAACCAGGCGTGGGGTAGATTTTTCAACTCGTGAACGGAAGCACCTTCAGGAATGGCTGCATTGACTTCAATACCTAAATCAGCCATCAACCGCTTGAGTTCCGTACAATCATGTTGGTTGTGAAAACCGAGAGTAGAAATACCGATGATGTTCACAGAAGGTTTTTCCGTTTTACCTTCTTGAAGTTCGCCTTTCTTACGAGCTTTCTCAATATAAAATTGTACGATTTGATGCAGGGTGCGATCGGCAGCTTGCAGTTCGTTTACCCGGTAGTGGTTCACATCTGCTAGAAGCACATCAGATTTTGTCTCTATTGTCGCCCGCTCTACAAAATTGTGCAGGTCTTCTTGCAATATGCTGGAAGTGCAAGTGGGAGTTAACACGATTAAATCTGGGCGTTCTTCCGCATCTTTACGGGTGATATTATCCACCACTTTTTCCTGGGAGCCACGTGCTAAAACATTGCGGTCAACGATACTGGCGGTTACCGGGGTAAAGTTCCTCTCCCGTTCTAACATGGAGCGCATGACGTTGAAGTAATCATCACCCAATGGTGCGTGCATAATCGCGTGAACATTTTTAAAGGAGCTGGCGACTCGCAAAGTGCCTATGTGGGCGGGACCTGCATACATCCAGTAAGCCAATTTCATTCAGGTTTTCTCCCTTTTTTTAAAACGAACTATACTTTGAGCGGTCAGCTATCAGCTATCAGCTATCAGCCAAGAACTTATAGAAGCATGGATTTTAGCCAATTCACTCATCTCAATTTATTCCCGTGCAAAGTATATCTCAGATAGTAGTACTAACAGCTAACGGCTGACCGCTTTTTAAATCGTTTTTGATTCTCTCAAAACTTGCCACCAATAATTAAGTGGTGTTCTAGAGATATTTCTTGTATTTCTCACCGCTGAAACCTTTATGCTGATTGGGATTTAGCTTCTCATGCCAACCATCTTTTTGTTGTTTTTATGATACAAATATTAATACCTAATTACGATTTTCTAAAAATATATTAATTTTCTGATACTTATTTTTATACAAGGACTTTCAAATAAACAATGTCTCCAAATTTCTTGTGGTGCGGGCAGGATGCCCGTTAAGTAGTCGTGTAAAATAAATTATCTAGTTGAGGGAAGCAATAAGCAATAGTACTGGTATACAGCATATCAAGTCAGAATGAAAAATAGCTAAATATTTATGAGTAGGTACTTAACAAGGTACGGGACGGGCGGGGACGCCCGTACCACAAGACATATAGTCTTCCTCCCTACACCCTACACCCTTACGCAGCAGTCACCAAACGACGCAAAGATTCAGCGCGACGTTTAGCGATCGCATTATTTGGCTCAAATTTGAGTCCTTCTTCGTAAGCTTGTAGCGCCTGAGCATTTAATTTTTTCCGCTCGTAAGCATGTCCTAGATTATTGAACGCCGTCACATAATCAGGTTTGGTTTTGATAGCTTCTTTATACTGACGAATTGCAAGGTCATACTGTTCTTGAGCAAAGTAAGCATAACCCAACCCATTATAGATATAAGCGATACTTTCTTCTCCTTCTTCTTCGGCTGCTTGGAGCGCTTTCTGAAAAAGCGATATCGCCTGAGAGAATACTTTTTTCTCTGAATAGAGACTAGCTAATTCGTAATATTCTTGCGCCGTACCCTTTTCTTTAGTCAGTTTTTTTCGCAATTTTGATAAAGCGCTCTCACGCCTGCGATTTCTAAAGATTTCGCGAAAAACACTGATAGCTGCAATAGATAGTATACCTACTACAATTGATAGATAAATAGTTGCTAAATTGTTATCCATTGCCCAAAAATATAGAAATTAAAAGCTCCTCGTTTTTACCCTATTACTATAATAGGGCTTTTTGTTCAGATAACAATTGTAGCTGCAAGACTGAACGCCGAATCACAGTTGCTCTGCCAATTTCTTGACTACAACGTTGGGAAACACAGAATAAGCGATTATATCAGTCTTTTCTCAAGCACCCTATTCTCTTTAAATTTATTTAATAATTATGAGTGTTTGAGTATTCTTACTGATATCAAATTTTGAATTCGCAATTGTTTCGTACAATCAATAACCGCAGCAGTTCGTAGACAAACTGCAAATTAGTGATTAGATAACGTTTCCACAGTCTTTGAGGTTCCTGAAGTAGGCGATAAAGCCACTCAAGTCCTACCTCTTGCATCCATAAAGGAGCGCGTTTTTTGATACCTGCAATTACATCAAAGCTACCTCCCACACCTATTGCCAGATTAACACCCAATTCCGACCAATTTTCTTCTAAAAAGTATTCTTGTCGCGGAACTCCCATACCGACAAAGAGAATATTGGTACGACTCTGACGTATTGTCTTTACCCGTTCAACGACCTGACTTTGATTAAAATAGCCACTATCAAAACCACTAATTTGGAGTTGAGGATATTTAGACTGTAAGTTTGTTGCAGCGGCTGCGATCGCATCTGGAGTTGCTCCGAGTAAGTAAACACGCAATCCCATTTGTTCTGATTTTGCTGCTAGTGCGTCAATGAGATCAATACCCGTAACACGTTCAGGTAAAGGAGTAGAAAGCCATTGTGAAGCCCAAATAATAGGCTGTCCATCTGCCACAATTAAGGATGCTTTCTCTATAAATTTTGCCAATCGTACATTTTTCCGCATCATCATTAAGATGGCGACATTTACAGTACAAATGTATCCTTGTTTACCTTGTTGAATGAAACGAACTGCCCAATTAACCGTTTCTTCAGTTGTGATCGAGTCGAAGCTGCTGTTTAAAATCTGGACTCTGTTGTGAACTGTATCCTCTTGTTTTCTCTGAGGTAACTTCTTCAGCAGAGTAACGAGGTTGTGATTGACAATTTTTATGGATTTCATCAGTTTAACCTTCTGTCTTTACTGCTCGATCTCTAGTAGCAAAAGCAACCCATCGATAAAAAACTTTGTTGCCCAGTTTGGATACGATAACCGCGTGTATTTTCCCCAAATAGGCTGAGAGCCTTTGATACCCCCTCTGATATTTGGGTCAGAAGTTTGAACATCTTGGCAAGACATGACGTATTGCAAGCTGCTTAATGCCGACTGATAGTATTGCTGTTCTCTTGTTTGCTGGAAAAGCTTGAGCCAAATAATTGCCATTTGACAGTTACCTGTTAAGCAGCAGTAATTTCCTCTAGCCTTACCTAAGGCATCAATCTGTCCAGGAATGTACCCATCCGAGCGAACATGATTTAATACAGCTCGAGCCCCAGCAGTTGCTGCATCAATGTACTTTTGGTCGTTCAGCAAATAACCTGCTTCTAGCAAACCTCGAATGGCATACGCAATGTTATGGGTAAATGGAGGTTCTTCAGGTGTAAAGGCGCATTGCTCGAACCAGCCATTATGTTGTTGACTAATTGCCCAATCTAAGTTAAAGCGAGCAATCTGTTCTCGCTCTGGACGAGGACTGTGGGAGTGTAGTTTTAATAATAACCAAGCAACACGGGTGTTATAAACGTGAGGGATACCGAAATGAGTGTTTCTAGTCCAACGACCTGTTGAATCAGCGACTCTGACAAGCCAGTCACCTGCAGCTTCAGCCGCTTGCAAAAAATCAAGGTCTTGTGTTTCTTCATAAGCTCGAACTAGTCCTTGCAATACCTGACCTGTATCAAAAACAATGCCTTCTGAACTATATCTAGGATTAGAAATCGACCCATCATGATTTTGCACTTCAACTAACCACTTACAGATAGAGACAGCGCGGTGCCATGCATTATCATCTTGAGTGTATTCAGCTAAATCAAAAAATGTGTCAGCAATATATCCGGAGGTTTCACGGTAGGACATACGCCACCTACCTTTGAGAGAATATCCCCAGCTGACTCCATCATCAGGACTGCAATCATGTGCATACTTAAGCCATTGGATAGCTGCTTCTAAATGCTCCTTAGGCTCAAATCTATCTTTTGATTGCTTTAACAAATCTTTTGCTGCTATTTTAAAAAACGGTCCAAACAACTCAAATACTCCTTGCTGCTGGGAGTGGAATGGCTTTTTTACCCTTGTCTCTAGTTGCATATGAAGTTTCGAGGCTATACAGCCTAACTAATCTACGACGCACTAGTACTGCGGCGCGGAAGTCACGCATTCACGCATTCAAAAGTATTATAAATTAAGGCTTTTGTCTGTTTGAAATGGTTGCTTTATTTCCGCCGTCCTGTACTAGATAGAGATTCCCTGTGAGAATAGATTGCACCCTCTGTTGTTAGTAATAGCCCCTAGTATTGCTGTAAAAACTTAATCAGCCATGCTGAATAAAGTCATGAACTAGTAAGCTGTTGGGTTTGGAAGTTTTATGTGTACTATTCCGTCGGGCTGATGGTAGTGAGTGGCTGGTAACTGTAACGTTTACAGAGTTATCCTTTTACCGCTATTCACTAATAACAGTCCCTAAGTCGATAATGCATTCCTGTATGTATAACAGCTTAACGGTATTTAGATACACTAAGCAGTTGTAGGAGCTTACGTATTTAAGAATACTCTTAACGTAGATTCAAGTCTAGTATATTTACGTATTCTTTACAAAAATCCCTTAATTCTGAAATTGCGGTAAACCCCAATAGTTAGAACGTTGTTGAAGCCAACCGGATTGAATGTAACTGGCGATCGCTTCATTCACCCGTCTTCGTAATTCTTCATACTGCAATCCTTTGGGCATGACTACAGATAACGGTTCCGTTGATAGCTTTGTAGGCAGTAACCTATACTGGGGGTATTGTTGTACCCAGCCACTGAGAACGCTAGCATCTGCGGCGAAAGCAACTACGGCATTTTTCTCTAACAAAGCAAACGCATCCTCATAGGAGCCAACACCCTCTAGTTTTGCATTTGGTAAATAATAACGCACTGGCGCAATAGTGCTGGAGTGATTGAGGACAGCTATTCTCCGTTTTGACAAGTCCCTTAACTGTTGAGCTGCTGCATCTTTCGTAATTAAAACAGTACCGTCAAAATAGTAAGGAACGCTGAAGCTCACCAAGCGAGAGCGAGAAGATGTTGCAGTCACTCTCGCGATCGCCATATCAACTTTATTATCAATAACCCCGGGTAAGCGATCGCGGTTTATCACTGGTTGCAATTTCACCGCCTCTGCTTTACCCAATAAGTCTAATGCTAATTGTTTTGCTAAATCTATTTCAAAACCTTGTAAATTCCCATTGGCGTCTCTAAATCCCAACGGACGCATATTTTCTTTAACAGCAACATTTATATAGCCTCGCCGCTGAATTTCTGGCATTTCTGCGGCTACTGCTGATAAGCGTGTATCTGCAAATACAAATAAAAAAGACCAAAGAATAAATACAGCAGATAGCAGTAGCCGTAACGGTCGCAACGGATTTCGCCACTTATGTAACCTTTCAACGACAGGCTTGACGGATATTATGAATAATTTTTTGACCATTTTCCCCGTCAATCTATCAGTTAAATCAGTTACACCTATTATACCATCCGTTGCCACATCCGTTACGACTTTTAACGTTTCACTTGAGTTGCCAATTCAGCCACTTTGCTGAAGCTAGCTGGATCGAGAACTGCTAACTGCGCCAACATTTTGCGATTGAGATTGACATTAGCTTTTTTGAGATTACCGATCAGCTGGCTGTAACTCAAACCGTGTTGACGTGCTGCGGCGTTAATGCGAGTAATCCACAGACGACGGAAATCGCGTTTACGCTTTTTGCGATCGCGATAAGAATTCCGTAACGCCTTCATCACTCGTTGATTCGCAGTTCTAAACAGAGTCGAGTGAGAACCACGAAAACCTTTTGCTAACTTAAGAATCTTCTTGCGGCGTTTGCGAGCAACATTACCGCGTTTTACCCTTGTCATAGTTTAATTCCTGAATCAATTACAAATAGGGGAGCATTAAGCGCACATTTTCTTCATCGCGCTCATTAACAACTGCCATTTTAGACAGGCTACGCTTTTTATTAGAACTTTTGTGCTCTAACAGGTGGTTCTTGAAAGCTTTGCGACGCATAATTTTTCCGCTACCAGTAGCACGGAATCTCTTGGCCGCTGCTTTACGAGTTTTGAGTTTAGGCATGAGTAGGCGTTGATTCGACACAATCTATCATTATAAGTGAAGAAAATTGAAAATAGACGTAAAAATGTCAATAAGATAGCAAGTCTTTTTGCAAAAGTGCATAACATCATCATGCTGACAACCATTAAGAACGTAGATGCGAAGCTCTTCTACATCAAAAGTAGTTTAGCAGTGGCTATACTTTGAGCGGTCAGCACATCGCGTATCAGCTAAGAGCCAATAACATATGGCTAATAGATCCTAGCCACATCACTCATCTGTTGTTTATTCCCTTACAAAGTATATCTCTGTATAATTTTTTTAAATAAATCGAGTATGACTAAAAGTATTTACGCACTGCTTGTTGGTATCGACCGATATCATCCTGAATCCAAAATTTCTGCGTTAGAAGGTTGTGTTAACGACATCAAGGCAGCGGAAGCATATCTTCAAGAAAGAATTGCTAAAGATAAAGAATGGCAACTAATTGAACCTTGGATACTGACGAATGAACAAGCTACCCGTCAAGCAATTATCAATGGCTTTGAAAACCACCTATCCAAAGCTGGTAGTGATGATGTTGTGTTGTTCTACTACGCAGGTCATGGTGCTCAAGAAAAGACACCAGAGATATTTTGGCATTTAGAGCCAGACGGTCTCAATGAAAGTTTAGTTTGTTACGACAGCCGTACAGCAGGGGGTACAGACCTAGCTGATAAGGAGTTAGCTTACCTAATCTCAAAGGTAGCACAAAAAAACCCTCATGTTTTGATTATTCTAGACTGCTGTCACTCTGGTTCAGGAACAAGAGATTTATCTCCAGAAATCAAAGTACGTCGTGCATCTGTAGACTATCGGGAACGTACTTTAAACAGCTATGTTTTTGCTCAAGACAAAACAGGACTGGACAAATTGTTAACATCTTCTCTTGACTTGGAAAAGCAGACAACTGGTGTCTTATTACCTAAAGGTAAACATATCATGTTCTCCGCCTGTAGAGACTATGAGTTGGCAAAAGAGTACAAGGGAGACGACGGTCAACCTAGGGGTGTTTTTTCTTACTTCTTGCTACAAACTTTACAGCGCACTAATGGTAACATTACTTATCGCGATTTAGCCAGAAACATTAATGCGCTAGTTGTCAGCAAAGTCAAAGAACAGTCACCACAAGTTGAAGCCACCGATCCAAAAGAGTTAGATCAACCTTTTCTAGGTGGTGCTATTGGGGAAAGCACCACATACTTCACCTTAACCCATAGCAAAAATGATGATAGTTGGGTTATTGACGGCGGTGGTCTACATGGTATCAGCTCATCTCATGAGGGAGAAACTCGATTAGCAATCTTTCCAATAACGAGCAAAAATGAGGAGTTAAGTAACCTTGATTCCGCATTGGGTGAAGCGAAAGTTACTCAAGTCATGCCTCAAAGTAGCAAGGTAAAAATTGTTCAGGCTAAAGAAAGCTTATCTGACAACGAAAGCTATAAAGCCGTTATCATAAGTGTACCATTTCCTTGTTTAAGAATCTATCTTAAAAGCGATGAAAATGAAGCTTTAGGTATAGAGTTGGCACAGAAAGCATTACAATCTTCATCGTATGTGAGCCAAGTCAATCAAGTTACAGATGCGGATTACTACTTGATTGCTCGTAACAATCAATATTGGATCGTACATCTTGAAGACCTGCATCCTGTCGTTGCGCCAATTCCGGAAAGACCCAATCACACAGGTTATACACCTGAAAGAGCTTCTCAGTTAAGAATTCGTTTAGAGCATATTGCACGTTGGAAGAATATTTTGCAACTCTCTACTCCTGCTACCAGTAGCATTAAACAGAGTGATGTGGAGATGGAAATCATCGTCTCAGGACGACCAAATTCTTCAGGTTCTGAAATCCGGGTAAACTGTATCAGTGAAGATGGGAAAGATGAATATGTAAATATCCAAGTTAGACTCATCAATAACAGTAGGAAAACACTCTACGTTAATGTTATTCTTCTTGCAGAAAACTTTGCTGTCGAACTTCCTTTCTTCAATCAAAAAACTAGTATTAGATTGGCACCTCAAGGAAGTTTAGAAGCAACAATTGTGAGTGAAGAACCACTTTTTGGCATACCAGAGGAATTTGTAGAACAAGGAGTTACTGAATACAAAGATATATTTAAGTTAATTGCTAGTACAACAGAATTCAATGCGGCTTTGCTACAGCAAGATGGATTCACTCCCCCGCCATTAACTCGTTCCCTAGAAGAATACGAAGGTACTCTCAATCGTTTATTCACGGGAGTAAGCACTCGCAATGCTATTAAAGTCAAAGGTACTTATGATGATTGGATAACAAAAGAAGTCCCAGTCATCTTTGTAAGACAACAGGATACTAGAGCAATTCAGCTTAACAGCAGTATACCATTGCTAAATAGTTTAGTTGAGGTGTAATCCCGTCCTAATGTGCAGGTCAAAGCTTATTCTCACAATACCGCAAGCAAGTAAGGACAATCCCATTTATGGCAGAAATCAAACGCAGCTTCGCAGTGATTTTTGGTATAAATAAGTACTATAATAATATCCCAGAACTGAAAACTGCTGTGAATGATGCTAGCAAACTGGCTCACATTTTAGAAAGCAAATACCAATATCAAGTACTACTGCTGTTAGATACCATTGCAACTCACCATAAATTAAGCGAGCTATTAACTGCTTTTGAAAAACAAGAACTTCCTTTAGGCGATCGCACTACCATTCAACTTCACGAAAATGACCGTCTCTTATTTTACTTTGCAGGACATGGTATCGCCTTAGATGCACTAGACAGCGCCGACGGACCAACTGGGTTCCTCGTGCCCCAAGATGCTAGAATGGACAATGAAGGCAGCTTACTACCAATGAAGCGACTGCATGATGCACTGCTGAAACTACCATGCCGTCATTTGCTATTAATTCTAGATTGCTGCTTTGCAGGAGCGTTCCGTTGGGCTGGACAGCGCAATACCATACAGCGACCAAAAATGTATCAAGAACGCTATGAACGCTTCATCTCTGGTTGTGCTCAACAAGTGATTACCTCTGCTGCTGACGATGAAAAAGCTACTGATTCCCTGTATCGCTTTGGACAACGGGTTGAGCATGAGGGACACTCCCCCTTTGCAGAATTACTATTTAGAGCGTTAGACGGTGAAGCCGATTTAAGCAAAGACGGTATTATGACTGCAACCGAGATTTACGTATATATACATAGTGAGTTAGCCAAAACAACAATCAAACAAACACCGGGTTTTTGTCAACTCAAGCGTCACGACAAAGGCGAATACATCTTTGCTATTCCCAATTTTGACCCTGACAAATTAGCCCATGCGCCTACACTAAATGAAACTACCAATCCTTACAGAGGTTTAGAATCTTTTGAAGAAGAACACAGTAAATTGTTCTTTGGTAGAAAAGCACTTATTAAGCAATTGCAAAATTTCGTTACGACTCATCCATTGACAGTCATACTCGGACCTTCTGGTTCAGGGAAATCTAGTATAGTGAAAGCAGGATTAATTCCACAGTTGAAGCAAATAGCCAATGTAGAGACGTTACATGGGACATTTTTACAGTGGCGCATTTTGGCTCCTGTCCGCCCAGGAGAATCGCCGTTCACCGCTTTAAATAATACTTTGGAAAAGGAGAATTTGCCAGTTATTGATCCCAAAGCGCCTCAACATGGAATCAACGCTCTATTATCAAGAATCAGTCCTTGGAGTCAACTGAACCCAAACGCTAAGCTCCTACTAGTCATTGACCAGTTTGAAGAATTAATTACACTCTGCCACAATGAGACTGAACGAGAAAACTTCCTGAATGGATTAGCAAAAGCAATCAAAGAATTTTCAGAGCAATTGCGGATTGTAGTAACCCTACGTTCCGACTTTGAACCACAATTTCTCAATACACCTTTAGAACCGTATTGGACTACAGCGAGATTTATTGCTCCGTCAATGACCAGAGAAGAATTACGGGAGGCGATTGTCGAACCAGCCACCACACGGGTAATGTATTTTGAACCGCCTTCTCTAGTGGACAAGATACTTGATGAAGTGATACAAATGCCCGGTACTTTGCCTATACTTTCTTTCACATTGAGTGAACTTTATCTAAAGTATATCAGAATTGCCAAAGCAGGAAAAAGAAATAATCGGGCAATTACTCAAGAAGATTATAAACAACTCGGCGGAGTAACGAACAGTCTTACCCAAAGAGCTGAGTGTGAGTATGATGAGTTAGTCAAGCTGGATTCAGCTTACGCCCAAATCATTAAGTGTATTATGCTGAGAATGGTAGCAGTAGGTAGCGGTGAGTTTGCTCGCAGACGAGTGTTATCTACAGAGTTAACGTTTCGAGAGCCAGAAAATACACAAGTGAATCAAGTAATTGAGCGCTTTGCTGCTGTACGCTTATTAGTTAAAGGACGAGATACTGAGGGTCAATTATATGTAGAGCCTGCTCATGATGCGTTAGTGCGAGGTTGGAAAAGGCTTATGGATTGGGAAAAACAGGAATTAGGCTCTGTGCTATTACAAAGGGAGTTAACACCTACCGCTAATAAATGGTCAACTCAAAAGCAAAATAAAAACGCTTACGGTCTTCTTTGGGATAACGATCCTCGGCTACCATTATTAATGCAATTATCCGAATCTAATAAAAGTTGGTTGAATGCTGTAGAATTGGAATTTTTAGAGCGTAGTATCCAGCGCAGACGCAACAACCGCTATCGTATAATAGGCTATGTGACCAGCGTGATTTTAGGGCTATTAGGACTTAGTCTTTTCGCGTTTATGCGAACAACTTCTTGCAATGCTTTGGTATTCTGAAAGCGTTGGTAGGGGCGAACAACCGTTCGCCCTTACATCTTTTTCACGCCTATGTCTAGTTCATCTGCGTTCATCTGCGGTTTTTATTTGAAAACAGCTATAACTTTCGCTTTAATTCAGGACTTTGCTCTGTTGAGGTTGTTTGAAAAGTGGTTGTCTGTGATTTTAGGTACTTATTGATCCCCCCTAGCCCCCCTTAAAAAGGGGGGAAAATACTCTAACGGTC
>JAWQFQ010000191.1:0-18696 GCA_035967975.1 Scytonema sp. PMC 1070.18 | reverse complement strand
CCTACACCCCTACACCCCTACACCCCTGACTCTCCTGTCCCCTCAGATGGGGCTTCCCCCTCAGATGGGGCTTCCTCAACTGGGGCTGTTTCCGCCACCTCAGGTGCTTCTTCTGGGGTTGTTTCTGCACTTAGAGAACCTTCCGGTACCAGTTCAACGTTTGCGTGTTCCAAAACAAAGCCAATGATTTTCTCAGTCAACAGTTCGTTTTCCATCACCTCGCGCACTCTATCCGGATCGACTTCGCGATCGGAGTATTGCTCGAGAACTTCTTTAATTTTGGCTTCAAGTTCTTCCTGCGAGACTTCGATAGACTCGCGTTTGCCTATTTCTCGTAAACACAGCGATCGCTTAATCCGTTCGACAGCTTCATCGCGAGAACGTTCCCGCAGTTGGGGAATCACTTCTGGAGTAAACAACTTTCTCACATCCATCCCTTGTTGGGAAAGTTGGATAGCTGTCTGAGTCAGCATTGCATCCACTTCCTGCTGAATCATTGTTTCTGGCAATTCAGCTTCTATGTGCTTGAGCAATTCAGCTAACAGGGCTTCTCTCTTATTCGATTTTGTTTTATCTTCTGCTTCTTTTTGGAAACGTTCTTCCAGTGAACTGCGTAATTCTGCTAAAGTCTCGTGTTCGCTGACTTCCCGAGCAAATTCATCATTCAATTCTGGCAGTTCTTTTTCCTTGAGTTCTTTAAGAGTCACCGTAAAAACAGCAGCTTTTCCTGCCAAATCTTCATTTGCATAAGGGACTGGGAACTGAGCAGAAATCTCCTTCGTCTCACCAGGATTCATCCCTACGATACCTGTGATAAAACCGGGAATGAATTTGTCTTCCTGTAACTCGACTTGGAAGTCCGTTGCTTCTCCACCGGGAATGGACTTAGGTTCAGCATTTTCGTCTTCTCCTTCCTCTTTTGCCAGAACACCTTTAAAATCCACCACCGCGACATCACCGATTTGCGCTGGTCTTCCTTCTTGTGGAATTAAAGTCGCCATTTGCTGGCGTTCGTTTTCTAGAATTTGATTAACGCGTTCTGGGTCATACTTCACTTCCTCAGCTTTGATTTGCAAACCTTTGTACTCACCCAAATGGATTTCCGGTTCCACGTCCACAGCCGCCAAGAATACCAGTGGTTTTCCTGGTTCATAGTTACTAATTAAGTCCTCAAATGAGGAACGCAACTGAGGTTGACCAATTGCTTGTATATCTTCTTGCTTAACTGCTTCTTTAAGACCATCTTGAATAAGTTCTTCTAGCGCCGCCGCTTTAATTCGAGTTACGCCCAGGCGCTGTAGCAATATTTGCCGAGGTACTTTGCCTTTGCGAAACCCAGGAATATTTGCAGTGCTTGAGAGGTTTTTAATAACCTGTTCGTAAGTTGTCTTGGTCTTTTCCGGTGCGATTTCTATTTCCAGACCAATTTGACTGGCGGGAAGTTTTTCCTGGGTGACTTTCATGCTCTGTCTCTGTTGCCTTCTATAATTCAGTAATTATTTTTACTAATTAGCTACTGACGCTGATAGCGTTGCTCTAAGTTTAAGTTTGCTGACTTGGATGCACTTTGCCTGTGAGGCTTTACTATTTCCCAGCTCAGACGAGTGTCCTTGTCGCAGTTATCTAGTGTACTGCTAATTTTGGGGATAAGGTGTATGGAAGCAAAAATTCACCATACCTTACACCCTATCTTTGGTGGGTGACCTCCAAATAGTTTTTTACTAGAAGGCTAACACCGTGATATCCTGGTTCTCAACCAGTAGTTAACAAATTGGCGCTCATACACCCTCCTATGCAACATTATTAGTCAAGCGGAACTGAAAAACTAAATTAAGAACTAGAATAAAAAAATTAATAAAACTACTTTTTATTTATTGCTGGGGATCGTGATCGCCACATATGGTCATATATTGTATGAATTCTTAAAACGAGCATAAATTCCACATAACACTCAATAAGGAGGAAGCAAGTTTGTCTAAATCCTATAAAGTAGCTATTTTGGGAGCGACTGGTGCCGTTGGCAACGAGTTGCTACAATTGTTAGAGAGCCGTAATTTCCCTGTGTCTGAACTGAAGTTGTTAGCTTCTGCTCGTAGTACAGGGCGGACGCTGCAATTCAAAGGGGAAAATGTGTCAGTAGAGGAAGTCAGCGAAACAGCTTTCGATGATGTGGACTTGGTGCTAGCAAGTGCGGGGGGTTCGACATCAAAAACGTGGGCACCAAAAGCTGTCGCATCTGGTGCAGTCGTCATTGATAATTCCAGTGCATTTCGTATGAATCCGGATGTTCCCTTAGTTGTTCCAGAGGTGAATCCGGAAAGCGCGGCAGAACACAAAGGTATCATTGCTAACCCCAATTGTACGACAATTTTGATGACAGTGGCAGTCTTTCCCCTGCACAAGGTCATCCCAGTCAAGCGTATTGTCGCCTCAACCTACCAATCGGCAAGCGGTGCTGGGGCTAAAGCAATGGAAGAAGTAAAAACCCAAACAAAAGCAATATTGGAAAATCAGCAGCCTATATCCGAAGTTTTTCCCTATCCACTGGCATTTAATTTATTCCCGCATAACTCTCCCTTAAACGATACGGGGTATTGCGAGGAAGAAATGAAAATGGTCAATGAAACCCGTAAAATCTTTGGAAACAAAAGTATAAGAATTACTGCAACCTGTGTACGGGTTCCCGTACTCCGCGCCCATTCAGAGGCGATTAATCTAGAATTTGACACCCCACTCAGCCCAGAAAAGGCGCGAGCAATTCTACAGGGAGCACCTGGGGTGAAGTTGGTAGAAGACTGGAAAGCAAATTACTTCCCAATGCCAATAGAAGCTACAGGAAAAGATGAAGTTTTGGTCGGAAGAATTCGTCAGGATATTTCTCATCCATGTGGTTTGGAATTGTGGCTTTGTGGCGATCAAATTCGGAAGGGCGCAGCTTTAAATGCGGTACAAATTGCTGAGTTATTAATTGCAAGAGATTTGCTCAAACCAAAGGAAATGTTAGTGAGTAGCTAATGGCTAATGGCTAATGGCTAATGGTTAATGGCTAATGGCTAATGGCTAATGGCAATGAACAATTAGCAATTAGCAATGAACAATTAGCAATGAACAATTAGCAATTAGCAAAAGTTGCAACTTTCAGTTAAGATAGGTTATCACAATATAAAACCACCAAGATACAAAAAACAAAAAGAAATAGGAGTAAAAAGAGGGTGGTCGATTTTGGTAGAGTTCTCACCGCTATGATTACGCCGTTTAAGGAAGACGGTACTGTTAACTATGATGTTGCAGCAGAATTGGCAGTACATCTAGTTAAGAACGGAACGGATACAATAGTGGTATGTGGGACAACGGGAGAATCTCCGACTATAAGTTGGGACGAAGAATACCAGTTGTTCTCTGTGGTTTTGCAAGCAGTGGCGGGAAAAGCTTTTGTCATGGCGGGATGTGGTTCAAATTCCACTCAAGAAGCTATTGCTGCTACGCAAAAGGCAGCTAAAATAGGAGTACATGGCACACTCCAAGTCGTGCCTTACTATAACAAACCACCGCAAGCGGGACTTTACCAACACTTTCAGGCGATCGCCCTAGCTACGCCAGATATACCGTTGTTGTTATACAATATCCCCGGTCGTACTGGTCAAAATCTTCAACCACAGACAGTTGCTCAGTTAGCAAAAATTGATAATATTGTAGGTATCAAGGAAGCTAGTGGGAATGTAGATCAAGCCAGTGAAATTCGCCGCTTGACGCCGAAAGAATTCCAGATTTATTCTGGTGATGATTCCTTAACTTTGCCTTTATTGGCAGTGGGGGCAAAGGGTGTAGTAAGTGTGGCTTCTCATCTTGTAGGAAATCAACTACAAAAGATGATTCAAGCCTTTGAAGTAGGTAAAGTAGAAATATCCAGGGAAATACATCTGCAGCTCTTCCCATTGTTTAAAGCTTTATTTGCAACAACAAATCCCATTTTAATCAAGCAAGCACTAAATTTGATAGGTTGGAAAGTTGGATCGACTCGTCCACCGCTTTTTGAATCTGATTTAGAACTGAGTCAAAAGTTAAAGATTGTTCTTAAGGAACTTGGTCTACTTTAACAGCGACTTATTAGAAGCAGTAGGGATAGTTTGTTGTTTAATACTAGGTAGAAAAAGATTTTGTTCGATCTTGATATATTGCAGATCGGCATCCTGTGCTAAGAATAAAGTAAATAGATGACATTATGAGTTTTAAGCTTTTAAAGCCACTTTAATCAAAAAAAACAACTATCAAACAGAAAGTCGGCTGATTCAGTCTGATGTCAGATATTGTCTATGTTTTTATTAGTACCACATCTCTAAAATCCAAATTTTTAACGACAAAAAAAAGCTCTAAATATCAACTTTATCTAACAACAAAGTAGCGATTATCAAAGGAGAAAATGGCTAAGAACGAAACTTTAGCCGCCCTAAAAATTATTCCGTTGGGCGGTTTGCATGAAATTGGTAAAAACACCTGTGTTTTCGAGTACGAAGATGAAATTATCCTATTAGATGCAGGACTAGCTTTTCCCTCAGAGGCTATGCATGGGGTAAATATTGTCCTTCCAGATATGACCTATATACGGGAAAATCGCCATAAGATTAAAGGTATGATTGTCACCCATGGTCATGAAGATCATATCGGTGGGATAGCTTTTCACCTCAAGCAATTTGACATTCCAGTGATTTTCGGTCCAAGACTGGCAATGGCCATGCTAGAGGGTAAATTGGAAGAAGCAGGAGTGCGCGATCGCACGGAATTAAGAACTGTTCTTCCTCGTGATGTTGTACGGATTGGCAAACATTTCTTTGTAGAATACATTCGCAACACCCACTCTATTGCTGATAGCTTTACTGTCGCCATACACACACCTTTAGGGGTTGTCATCCATACAGGGGATTTTAAGTTCGATCACACACCAGTGGATGACGAGCGTTTTGATATCCAAAGACTCTCCGAACATGGAGAAAAAGGCGTGCTCTGCTTATTAAGTGACTCCACCAACTCAGAGGTACCCGGATTCACACCCTCAGAACGTTCCGTATACCCCAACTTAGACAAAGTTTTCCATCAAGCCCCAGGAAGACTATTTGTCACAACCTTTGCTTCGAGCGTCCATCGCATTAACATGATTTTACAGTTGGCGCAGAAGTATAACCGCACTGTTACGGTGGTAGGACGTTCCATGCTAAACCTGATTGCCCATGCCCGTAACCTAGGATACATCAAGTGTGAGGACAATCTACTTCAGCCATTGCACGTCGCCCGCAATTTACCAGACGAAAATGTGCTGATTTTAACAACGGGTTCCCAAGGTGAGCCAATGTCAGCTATGACCAGAATTGCGAACCAAGAACATCCCCATATCAAAATCCGACAAGGCGATACAGTTGCTTTCTCAGCCAACCCAATCCCCGGAAATACCATTGCAGTGGTCACCGTCATTGATAAATTGATGAGACAGGGTGCTTATGTCGTTTACGGTCGCGATAAGGGAATACACGTTTCTGGTCATGGATGTCAGGAAGACCAAAAGTTGATGCTAGCCTTGACTAAACCCAAATTCTTCGTACCGGTTCACGGTGAATATCGTATGCTCGTTAAACACCGTGAGACAGCCCAAAGTATGGGTGTTCCGGCTGAAAATATAGTAATTATACAGAATGGTGACGTTGTAGAACTCACTCAGGACTCTATCAATATTGAAGGCAAAGTGCCATCAGGTTTGGAACTGGTGGATACATCTGGTATTGGTATGGTCAGTGCCAAAGTACTACACGAACGTCAACGAATGGCGGAAGACGGAATTGTAACAATTGCAGCAGCCATAGATTGGACTGGTAAACTCATGGCGAAGCCAGAAATTCACCTGCGCGGGGTAGTAACAAGCTTTGACCGTTCATTGCTGCAAAAGTGGGTACAACAAAGGATTGAAGAAATTCTCAGCGTTAGATGGTCAGAATTTGCTAATTCCTTTAATGGCGATCAGCCTGAAGTCGATTGGGGAGGACTCCAAGAGACATTAGAGCGAGAACTCACACGTTCGTTGAAACGGGAGCTGCATTGTCAACCATCTGTAACTTTACTCATGCAAATTCCCGATGAACCGCCTGTAAAAGTTAGCGATGGAAGACGACGCCGCACTCGCACCGCTGCTCAAGTTGCTTCTTAAGAAACACAGGGTGTGGTGCGTAGGGGCGAACGGTTGTTCGCCCTAACAACATGGTGCGTAGGAACAAACAGTTGTTCGCCCTAACAACATGGTACGTAGGGGCGAACGGTTCAGTTAAGAGTGGGGTAGGCGTCCTCGCCTGTCTCCGCTCAGTGACGTCTGAGACAGACGTACCACAAGAGATTTTTTGATACTTTTTTATATATAGGAATCCGGTTTGATTTCTGAACTGATTCGTGTATGCAGGCAATAGGGAATAGGCAATCTTGCTACAGGAAATCAGGTCTTGCGAGTGGTACGGAATTTTTTCAAAAATCAAATAGGAGTCCTATAGAAGTCCCTAAGAGGATGTTTGACAAGTGATTGGCTGTAATTTCAAGCGCTGGTTGATCCCCCCTAGCTCCCCTTAAAAAGGGGGGAAAATCTTTGAAAGTCCCCCTTAAAAAGGGGGATTTAGGGGGATGTGAAGTGTGCATGCTACTAACAAAAAGACTTTTAAAACATCTTCTAAGAAAGTTAATTCCAAAACAATATAAATTGTAAATTGAACGGTATATATACTTCTTATCTGCAAAAATACTCATTTTGATAAATCAGACCACTTTCAATACTCAAGGGAAATTTCAGAAAAATAGTTTGAAAAAGTGGTAAATATTGATTCTGTTAGATTTATCTTTTATTTATTCTTTTTTTCTCTTTTTTATTTTTTCTTACATTTTTATACTTTTTTTGTTGAAAAAATCTAAGCCAATGGCGCTAGAACCGAGGTAAAATTTACGTGGTTGACTAGCAGCTAAGGATTAATGTCTGAAACTTCCCGGTCAGTATTTTTACTTAAAAGATAAGTGGCAACAGTTTCGATATTAATTTTTGTAAAAGTTTTGTAAAATTCTACCCGAAGGTAGATTGCTTTATTAGAATTTAACTTGTGTCAAGTTACAAACAAGATATCCGTACCATACTTCCATTCAAAAGGAAATTAAGGTTAACTTGACGTAATATAGAACAGGTTCTGATGTCAGTAGCTACACCATCAGATTATTCAGATCGTCAGATTGCATCTTAGTCAGGACAAAATTCTTCCGGGATACGTCGTGGCAATGTTGTAAATTTTCATCAGGCAATTAAGACCCTCAATCAAGTAGAGGAGTGAAGCATGAAGGTATATGACAATACCGCAAAAAGGATTTTTCTAGCAAGCTGGGTACTGATTAATCAAGTACACGAGAACGAAACCCATTCCAGACAGTTCCACAGTCCTTCTCCCAAGCCTCACTGTAGTATTTTGAAATCCCTACGGCAGTGGGTGGATAATATTCAAGTACGAGATCGCAAACTAGCGCATCGTCTGTGTCAACTGATCCCCGCGCAATGTCCGTTTGAGCGCAATGTCATGTTATTTGGGAAAACCCTGTTTCACATTCCACCAATGTGCAAGCTCAACCCCTTGTATGAAGAGGTTGTAAGCTTGCGTTTTCGAGCAATGTGCTACTTGGCAGATGAATGCGGTGAAGACGTAACGCAGTATTGCTAGTTTGAGTTAGTGGTTAGTGGTTAGTAGAAAAACAACTATCAACTATCAACTATCAATTAGCTTTGTTTACTGAGTGTTAACTTTTGATTGTTGACTACTTTGTTGCCATTTTTGAATTGCTTCCTGAGCATCTTTATATGCGGCTGTCCCCTCTGGAACTAAAGTAGCAGTTTCAATGGCTGCTTTCATGTTTCCTTTGGAGGCACGCCGTTCGGCAATGTCAAAAATCTTTTCGCTCCAGGTATCAATAGATTTTGTTGCAATATCAAAGCCGGGTTGTCCTGATGGCACTTTTTTGGCAACTTCTATGGCGCGATTGTAGCTAGATGCTTGTTCAGTTCGGATTAAGCCAACAGCCGCATCTATCAAGGTCGTGTTCGTCATATACTGCTTTGCCTCTAAACGCCACTTTTTAATGTCCGCTTGTGCTTGCGAGTATTGTGGTTCGTTTTTAGCGATTAATTCCGCAGCTGCGATCGCACCTGCATACTGTCTTTCCTCAGCACGATTTTCCGCTACCTCTAAAATCATGCGGTTCCAAACCTGAATATTTTCTTGAGCTTGTTCGTATCCAGATTCGTCCGATTTCAATTTACGAGCATTGATAATTGCCAAACGTAAATCACTAGCCTGATCTGGGTCTAAAGACATTTTCTTCAAGTCCAACAGGGCTTGGTTTTGCTTTGTCGAGTTATCGGGACTAGGCGTGACTTGGATTGTTGGTGGGGGTGGTGGGGGTGATGACGCCGACGAAGCGAGTGACATTGTCGGTGGTGGTGGCGGCTCCAGTGGGGTTAGGGTTGAAGGTGCAGTCGGTGCTGTCGTAGTTGATGGGGGTGTTGATGACGTTGTCGCAACCTCTTTGTCAGTTGTCACAGCCGTTTTAGAAGAGGCTGGCAATATCTCTGTCAATTTCAAACCTACACGATCCCAAAGCAAAACTGCCGTGACTACGCACAGGACCAACATCGTAGCCGTACTTCCCAACAAAAGCTTTGGCAGGAATGAAGTGTTTTTGTGAGAAGTTACGGGAGCAATTTCGCCATCTACTTCCCTGCTCCCCTGCTTCTCCTGCTTCCCTGCTGCTTTGACTTCAACACAAGGGGCTTGAACAATGACAACAGGTGCGGATTCTTCTAATTCAATAGTAGATTCAATAGGAGAAGCACGTTTTTTGTCTCTTTTTTCCTCAAAGAGGGGTAAGATGATTTGCTCTTTCGATGCAGAGACAACAAAGGGGTTTTGTAGGGGACGCCAGTAATGTTGACCGAGTTCCGGAGTGCGATCGCTCAGGTATCTTTCCAAATTTGTCAAAGTACTGCCATTTCCATAACGTAAAGCTTCTAACAGTGCTGCTGTAAAGAATCCATGACCTAATTCCATGCTTTCGTAGGAAAATTGTTCTGGTTGACACGAAAGAATGGTAGGGATTTGTAGTTCTTTTGCAAGTTCTAGCGTTTCTTTCCCAACAAGAGCATTGGCTTTTGTTCCAGAAGCACGGTTCATGTCGAACAATAGCAATGCATCCAATCCTGCAACCTGGAAACTTTGCATGAGGATTCGTATTTCTACGCCTGTTTCCTCAATGCGACTGGGATCGCCTTCCACTGGCATTAAGTAGTCTTGACCTTTATGGTTGACCCCATAGCCACTGAAGAAAAACCATAATCTGTCTTGAGGTTTAAAGCGTACTGCAGTCAAATCTTCAAGCCACCTCAGAATATTCTCCTTGGTAGGGTACGTAAACTTATCTTCAAAAAGTGGTGAAGTATCTGTCATTAGTAGACACTGTTGCCGATTAAAACCACCTTCTGTCACCAAAAAATCTTTGACCGCCTCAGCATCCGCTTGAGCGCAACCTAACGGTTGAAAAAATTGATATTGATTGATGCCAATAGCGATCGCCCAATTATTTGCCATCGCACTTTTAATCTATTGTTGTTTATTTACAAGCTGTCAGCACTTCAGCTAGGAGCAGAATTAGGATCTGAGTGTCCTAAGTCTGTTGAGCCTTCATTTTGCGCGATCGTAAACTGAGCTTTTGGTTGAGCTTAAGAGCACTTGCTGCCACTAGTTCTTGGCTGATGGCTGAAGTACTGATAGCTGACTGCTCAAAGTATAGCTGAGAGCTGATGGCTAGTTGCTGACTGCTGACTTTAATAGTCTAATTCAGGTTGCGCTAAGTGCTGAGTAAAAGTACATAATACTCAGCACTCAATACACGCGCTAAAAACAAAACTATGACGTATGTACTGAGGGCAAAACTCTAAATTATGAAGTATAAAACTTTCATTCTCTATCCTTTATACTTAGGGCTTTTTTGTAAATTCCAATTTTTAGATAATCAGTAAGGAGCTAAGAACCTATGAGGAGAGGTAATGTTGAGCAACCATCAAGCATTATTACCTTTTTAGTAATGAGTCCGTTAACAACATTCATTCAATTTATGCTGTTCTATGGGAAGAAAATCCGGATAGCTTCAGCGTTCATTTTGCTGAGTACGAGTGCTCCTTTGTGGTTTGTCAGTGAAGCCATCTTCCCTCAGCTTGTACAAGCTTACACCGCTAGAGTTGACCTTTCTATCGATCGCTTACCTGGTGATAACTACGAAACCTTACTAAGAAGAGCAGAAGCGGCTGCTAGAGCAGCAACCCAGCGTAACTTTGACCAAGATATTTTAGTCACAGATGTGTCTATATACGTTTCCGTACAAAATTATGGAGCGATCGCACCAGTACTTGTGTTAGAAGTTAGCCGTCCTCAATGGCGTACCCGTCCCGATCCACAACTATGGGCAAAATACTTTAAAACATCACGCTCTCTCCTCTTCTTTGGGGAAAATTTCAAAAAACCTACAGCAAATCAACCTGATACGGATACCACTCCCGCACCAGAATCTCAACCTGACGACCCCAAGGTTCCACCAAACATGACACCACCTGCACCGACACAACCTACAAATTAGAGAGTTCAATTATAATAGTGAGGTTGTCAACAATTGCATGATTCGCTAACATGGCTGTTCCTAAGAAGAAAACATCCAAGTCCAAACGAGATAAACGCCGAGCTACCTGGAGACGCAAAGCTACGTTGGAAGCACAAAAAGCTCTCTCTATGGGTAAATCAATTTTGACCGGACGTTCCACCTTTGTTTATCCAACTGGTGAAGAAGAGGAAGAAGAGGAGTAATCAACAGCTAGTTGGTCATTGTTAGTGGTTAGTAGTTAGTAGTTAGTAGCTATTGGTACAATACCTAACCACTTACAGCCCATTACCTATAACTGATGTCTCAACATCATAAATTATGTAAATTATCATTAGAAAAGCTATTTTCTGTAAGTTATGATAGGAAAATTTTTTAAAAAGCCTACGGAACAAGAAGGCGATCGCGTACCTCCCGGTCAGTACTTGACAAAGGGATTTCCTGTCTTGACATATGGTGCAACTCCGCAAGTAAATACAGATGAGTGGGAATTCCGGGTTTGGGGTTTGGTCAAATCTGCGACCTTCACCTGGTCGGATTTTATGGAGCTACCCCATCACGAATTCACTGCTGACTTTCACTGTGTTACCCGTTGGTCAAAACTTGATGTAAAGTGGACTGGGATCAAGGTAATAGACTTCATGAAACTTCTTGAAGTAGACCCTAAAGCAGCCCACATTATGGAACACTGTTATGGCGGTTATACCACCAATATTGCAATAGAAGACTTTGTTCGTGAAGAAAACTTTTTTGCCTTTAAAGTCTTTGATGAACCATTACCCGCAGAACACGGTGGACCATTGCGACTAGTCGTTCCCCACCTCTACGCTTGGAAAAGCGCCAAGTGGATTAATGGATTAGAGTTTCTAGAACAAGAAGAATCTGGTTTCTGGGAACGCAATGGCTACCATCGCCGTGGCGAACCTTGGGCGGAAGAACGATACAGCAGGTTTTGAATTATGAATTATGAATTATGAATTATGAAATTTGGTTCTTCCGCTACTTTTATGGACAACTTGGTTCAAAATCATTGAAAGCCTTGTCTTGTAGGCATTTCATTGAAAATACCTGCATCATTATTTATAACCCTTGGCTCGTAGGGCTTTTGCTACAATCAATCCTTTACCATAAAAGGGGCGAAAGAACCTGAAACTTTTTAGCATTCATAATTCATAATTCATAATTCATAATTCATAATTCATAATTCATAATTCATAATTCTTATTTAAAGATTCGTTTCAGCAAATTCAACTTCCCTTGATAGGGGGGATAAAGCAACTTAGAGTTAAGCCAGAATGGCTTTTGCAAGACACTTTTATAATGGGTGAAGGTGTCGAAGCTGGCTTTTCCGTGATATTGACCAATACCACTATCACCGACACCACCAAAGGGTAAAGAAGTTACACCTAAGTGTACTATTGTATCATTAATACAAACTCCACCAGATGAAGTTTGTTCCAAGACTTTTCGCTGCAAATTCTTGTTATTAGAAAACAAGTACAATGCTAGAGGTTTTGGTTTGGAATTAATGAGGTCAATCGCTTCTTCAATATCTGTATATTCAACTGTAGGAAGAATGGGACCAAAAATTTCTTCCTGCATTAGAGGAGAATCCAAGGATATATTATCAATTACTGTTGGGGAAATATAAAGTTCTGACGAGTTGCTGTCTCCCCCTATCCTAATTTCTGTATTTTTCAGAAGGGACACCAACCTGTTGAAATGCTTTTGACTGATAATTCTGGCATAATCAGGGCTACTTGCTGGATTCTCACCATAAAATTCTTTGATGCGCTTTTGAATTTCTTCTAACAACTTTGCTTTAATTTTGTGATTGACTAATAAGTAATCAGGAGCGACACAAGTTTGTCCGGCGTTCAGAAACTTACCCCAAGTAATGCGTGTTGCAGTGTGTTCGAGATTTATATCAGTATCTACAATACAAGGACTCTTTCCACCCAATTCTAATGTCACAGGTGTGAGGTGTTTTGCAGCTGCTTCCATCACAGTTTTACCTACAGCCGTTCCTCCAGTGAAAAAGATATAGTCAAACTTTTCCGCAAGAAGTTCCTGACTCGTTTCCACGCCTCCTTCTATTACCGTCACAAAAGCTGGGTCAAAATACTTTTGAATCATTTCATTGAGAAGACGAGAGGTATGGGACGCAATTTCTGAAGGTTTGATAATTGCACAGTTACCTGCAGCGATCGCACCGATTAATGGTGATATAGCTAAGCTGAAAGGATAGTTCCAAGGACTAATAATTAAAACAACTCCGCGAGGCTCAGGATAAATTTTTGCAACCGCAGGCTGAAACTGTAGTGAAACAGGTACCTTTTGAGGCTTAATCCAATTCTTGAGGTGTTTGATAGCGTATTCAACTTCGTTGACGACAGAAACTTCTGCAGCATAAGCTTCAAATTCTGGTTTCCTTAAATCTGCCTTCAGTGCTTGGATAACAGCGTCTTGATTCTCACTAATTGCTTGTTTTAATGTTTTTAACTGTTCCCATCGAAAATTAACATCTTTGGTTTTTCCAGTTTTGAAAAACTCTCGTTGCTTCTGGATAATCTCGACAATTGATACTTGAGCAATCATCTTTAATTATTGTAATATTAGTGGTTAACGGGTAGACGAACAGTGAAAGCACTTCCTTTACCTACTTCTGAATTTACAACAATTGTCCCTTCATGTGCTTCGACAATGCGTCGTGAAAGATATAGCCCTAAGCCGCTTCCAGAGCGCTTGTGACTTCCAGGGCGAAATCGTTCAAACAAGGTGGCTTGTTCTTCGGGGGAAATACCCGTACCCGTATCTGCTACTTCAATACTCACATAGCGATCGCACTCGCTTGGGGGCGTGACACTGATGGTTATAGACCCGTTATCTGTAAATTTGATTGCATTGCCAACAAGATTAGTGAACAATCGATTTAATTCTAGTCGGTCAGCCATAACCGTGGTTGTCTGTGACTCTTCACCAAAATTTAGATTGACGTCAAGGTGTTTTTCTGATGCTAGGGAACTCAGTTCTCCCACAACTTCTTCTACTAGCTTGGGGATATTTACTGGTTGCAATGCTAAGACTTTGCGACCTGCATCAAAGCGATACACTTCCAGCAAGGTATTGACCATCGCTAGCAGGTTGCTGTTACTACGAGCCATGATATCAATCACTTCCTGCATTTGCGATGAAAGGTCTCCCAATGCGCCCTGCTGAAACAGAAGCAGCATTTTATCGGCTGCTACCAAAGGCGTGCGTAAGTCGTGGGTAAGACGAGAGACAAAATCTTGTCGTTGACGGGCGATGTCATCGCGTTCGTCAATGCTGTGCTTGAGGCGGAGGAGCGATCGCACCCGTGCTAGCAATTCATCTACTGTCACTGGTTTGCGGATAAAGTCGTCAGCTCCCAAATCCAATCCCTGAGCGACATTAGGTGAATCATGGGCGGTAATCAGTAGAATGGGGAGAAACGGCATAGCCGTATTTTCCCTGATGCGTTTAGTAACCTCATAACCATCAATTCCTGGCATCATTAAATCTAGCAACACCAAATCACAGGGAGATGCTTCAAGTTGCGCCAAAGCCGAAATGCCATTTTCTGCCGTAATAACTGTGTAGCCTTCTTCCTCTAGTATGGTTTTTATCAAAAAAACATTATCTGGAGAGTCATCTACAACTAAAATTTTGTCCGTTCGAGAGGGTTGCGAACTCATATCAGGAAAAATACTGTAAGCCCTAAGTTATACTTTGAGCGGTCAGCAGTTCAGCTATCAGCCATCAGCTAAGAACTAATCAAAGATTTTTCCAAGTGCCGTGGAAACTGTGAGGAATGACGCTTGGTAATGCCAATTTACATATAGGAGAGTCGTCTAACCTATCTGCATCATATACCCAAACTTCACTGCGATCGCAATTTCCATCATAAACAACCGTTATCACCCATCCTCTGTCGGGATTTTGGGAACTTGGGACATAAATCGCTTCTGAAGGATAACGATTTTCACCACACTCAGCGATAGTGAGGGTATCAGTGTTGTGGTCGAAACGGGCGATCGCGCCAAATAGTTCTTGACGAGAATCCACTCCTTGACGATGTACAGTGAGGTAGGTTTGATGGCTTTTTTGTCCTTGGTGTTGGGGTGGTACAACTGGGAATTCACAATGGCGATCGACGATTTCCTCAATTGCTTTGACTTTCCCTAAAATCGGGTCCATAGACATTCGCCATAGCGTACTTACAGCGCAAGTGTGTGTATCTCCAGTTGCAACTTCCCTGAGATACTGATTAGTTTGAAAATCTGGATACCTCACCACATCCACAATAACCGATCCACTTGCATCAACATAACCGTTAGCAAAGTGCCACTGAAACCAAGGTTCAGCTTCACCTCGACTTACCACTTGAAGAGTTTGGCGGTCAATAACTAAAATCTGAGTTCCCTTCTGTGGTATCCACTCCAAGGAATGACCATAGTCGCTCATTCCTATCATAGTAGGTAGAAGGTTCAGCCGTACGGGGGGGATAAAAAACACAAGATATTGCCCTGCGAAGACAAAATCATGCACTAATGGCACACCTTCTAAATTATGTGCTGCTTTTTGCACTATTTTGCCAGTAGAATCGCTCTTGTAAAGATTTAACGTCGCATTGAGTCCTGGGGTAATACCAAAGTTAAAAATTTCCCCCGTCTGCGGGTCGCGCTTATAATGTGCGGAATAGGTCAATCCATCAGTTAATCCACTGAGATTCTCTTCACCCCAAGTGTCTAAACTTTGCAAATCAAGAGCGTAAGGCTTCCCACCCTCCCACAGCGCCAGAAGTTTATCGGGTAGTGCCAGTACATTTGTATTAGCTGAATTTTTGGTTGCTTTGAACCATTTATTCCACAATGGACCTGGTGCAGTCATTCCATAATTACCGTAAAGCAACTGACCTGCTGCGGCTTCTTCTCGATATCCAATGGTTTGCACGTAGCGATACAACGTCGTTACACCTGACTCAGAAAAATTTACCGCTAGAATCGCCCCGTCTCCATCAAACCAATGTCCTACATGAATACCACCACGTTCCAAGCGTGCGGGACCATTGCGGTAAAGGGTACCAACTAAGCCATCGGGTAGTTTACCTGACAGAACTTGTAGTTGAGTAGGGGAGAATTCTTGGGCAGGATGGGCTATAGCTTGTGCCCAAGCTTTTTTTGTTGACTTTTGGTCAATTGTATGCATTTAAATGCTTATAACTGTGATAACTTTAAAACTACACTTTGTAAGCTTTCAGAAACCCGGTATCTGAGAGATACCGGGTTTCTTTATCTCACGAATAATTTAGATACAGTCTAGTTGAGTTGAACACAAGCAAAACCCAACTAACGTATAAAAAATTATGAATCCTTCATTGCTTGCTCTGTCTTTTCCCTATCCAACTTGAGAACCAAAACTCCTAATGGTGGTAGACACAAATCTAGAGAATAAGGACGATTGTGGAGTGACCAGTTATCCGTCCACTTACCGCCTAAGTTCCCCATGTTGCTTCCGCCATATTGACGTGCGTCGCTATTGAACAACTCTGTATAGAATCCGGGTTCGGGAACGCCAATGCGGTAGTGAGAATGGGGTTGGGGTGTGAAGTTGCAGACAACGATCGCAAAATTTTCCACATCTTTATCTTGACGAATAAACGACACCACGCTGTGGCGGTTGTCGCTACAGTCAATCCACTCAAACCCTTCCCTTGCAAAATCTTGGCTATACAAAGCTGGTTCAGAACGATAGAGGTGGTTTAAGTCTGTGAAAAACTGCTTCAACTGTTGGTGTGGCTCATATTGGAATAAGTGCCATTCTAAGTCACTCCAGACGTTCCACTCACTCCATTGTCCAAACTCCATGCTCATAAACATGGTTTTCTTTCCTGGGTGAGTAAACATATAGGCAAACAAACAACGCACATTAGCTAATTTTTGCCATCTATCTCCTGGCATTTTTCCGATGATGTGGCTTTTACCGTGTACCACCTCATCATGGGAGAGGGCGAGCATATAGTTTTCGCTGTGGTGATACCACATACTAAAAGTGATGTTATTCTGGTGGAACTGACGGAACCAAGGGTCCATGCTGAAGTAATCAAGCATATCGTGCATCCAGCCCATGTTCCACTTGAGGTTAAAACCTAATCCTCCAGTATAAGTTGGCCAGGATACCATTGGCCATGCAGTGGATTCTTCCGCAATTGAGAGAACACCAGGGAAATAGCTAAAGAGGAGGTGATTGACCTGACGTATGAAATCGGCTGCTTCCAGATTTTCTCTCCCACCGTACTGGTTGGTAACCCATTCTCCATCTTTGCGGCAATAATCCAGATAAAGCATGGAGGCGACAGCATCAACGCGAATGCCATCAATGTGGTATTTGTCAAACCAGAACAGGGCATTTGCTGCTAAAAAATTCCGGACTTCGTAGCGTGAGTAGTTGAATACTAAAGTCCCCCATTCTTTGTGTTCGCCTTTACGGGGATCGGCGTGTTCGTAAAGGTGAGTACCATCAAAGAATGCTAAACCATGACCGTCTTTGGGAAAGTGACCAGGAACCCAATCGACGATGACCCCTATACCGTTTTGGTGACACTGGTCAACAAAATACATAAACTCTTCTGGTCTACCAAAACGGGAGGTAGGAGCATAGTAACCAGTCACTTGATAACCCCAAGACCCATCAAAGGGATGTTCTGCAACGGGTAGGACTTCAATATGGGTGTAGCCCAACTCTTTTACGTAAGGAATGAGCCGATCTGCAAGTTCCCTATAGGTGAGGAATCGTGCGCCTGGATTGAGTTCTGAAACGGTAACTACTGGCTGGGTTTCTCCATTGGGTAGTTTGGCTGGTTCCGTACTAGAAGCGTGTAACCAAGAGCCTAAATGCATTTCATAAACTGAGATTGGCTGTGTTAAAGGGTCGGTGTGTCGCCTCTTTTCTAGCCAGTCTTGGTCATTCCATGAGTAGGCATCCAAATCGGTAACAATGGATGCAGTTTTGGGACGCGGTTCTTGTTGGAAACCGTAGGGATCGGATTTTTCGTAAATATGCCCCTCTACGTTTTTTATTTCATACTTATAATGTTCTCCTACCTCTACTCCGGGAATAAATAATTCCCAAATACCAGTATTTCCTCTACGCATCTGGTGTTTGCGTCCATCCCAATTGTTGAAATCGCCCAGAACAGAGACATTACGTGCATTTGGTGCCCAAACTGCGAAATAAACACCTTTAACACCGTTTATCTCTGTGGGATGTGCGCCTAGTTTTTCGTAGATTCGGTGATGGTTTCCTTCTCCAAATAGGTGTAGGTCAAAATCTGTTAACCGGGGAGAACGGAAGGCGTAAGGGTCGTAAATGACTCGCTCGTGCTCCCCTTCTTTTACGCGTAACTGGTAGTTGATTAGTTCTTTTGCTTCAATGGTGCATTCAAAAAAGTGGGGATCGTGAGCTGTTTCCATTGGATATTCCTTCCGGTCTTCAGGAAGGATAACCGTTACCGCACTGGCATTCGGTAGGTAGGCTCGCACAGCCCAAACGTTTTTACCATTCTGTTCTATGAGATGGGCACCTAGTACTTCAAACGGGTCATGATGCTGATTCCAAATTATGCGGTTAACCTGTTCGGGGGCAATCGTTGTCATAGACATGGAGCTACCTAATGTTAAATAAATTGGCTAAGTAAATCTGCTTATCTTAAGTTCTATTATTATTCTTTACATTTATTTGCAAATTTTGCCGATAAAGTCATCGTACCTGAGAGTGAGTGCTTTTGGAAAATAGGGGTGTGGGGTGTAGGGGTGTAGGAGTATGGGGTGTAGGGGTGTAAGGGGGAAGAATTTAGGAGTTCAAGAGGTTAAAAGCTTTCAATTGTCAAGATTTTTGAACTTCATCTCTAAAATCCACCAATTATTCCCCACACCCCCACACCCCCACACCCTCACACCCCTACAC
>JAWQFQ010000190.1:0-18720 GCA_035967975.1 Scytonema sp. PMC 1070.18 | reverse complement strand
TCGCCTTAGCTTATAACAACCGAGGGTGGGCTACTTACGAGTATAAAAAAGACTATGACCGCGCCATGGCTGACTTTAACCAAGTTATTAAACTTGACCCCAACTTTGCCTTAGCTTACATTGGGCGTGGGAATGCTTACAGTGATAAAAAAGACTACGACCGCGCTATTGCTGACTTTAACCAAGCTATTAAACTTGACCCCAACTTCGCCTTAGCTTATAACAACCGAGGGTGGGCTGCTTACAAGTATAAAAAAGACTATGACCGCGCCATGGCTGACTTTAACCAAGCCATTAAACTTGACCCTAACTTCGCCTTAGCTTATAACAATCGAGGGTGGGCTACTTACGAGTATAAAAAAGACTACGACCGCGCCATGGCTGACTTTAACCAAGCCATTAAACTTGACCCTAACTTCGCCTTAGCTTATAACAATCGAGGGTGGGCTACTTACGAGTATAAAAAAGACTACGACCGCGCCATGGCTGACTTTAACCAAGTTATTAAACTTGACCCCAACTTTGCCTTAGCTTACATTGGGCGTGGGAATGCTTACAGTGATAAAAAAGACTACGACCGCGCTATTGCTGACTTTAACCAAGCTATTAAACTTGACCCCAACTTCGCCTTAGCTTATAACAACCGAGGGTGGGCTGCTTACAAGTATAAAAAAGACTATGACCGCGCCATGGCTGACTTTAACCAAGCCATTAAACTTGACCCTAACTTCGCCTTAGCTTATAACAATCGAGGGTGGGCTGCTTACGACTATAAAAAAGACTATGACCGCGCCATGGCTGACTTTAACCAAGCCATTAAACTTGACCCCAACTCCGCCTTAGCTTATAACAACCGAGGGAATGCTTATAGTGACAAAAAAGACTACGACCGCGCCATTGCTGATTACAACCAAGTTATTAAACTTGACCCCAACTCCGCCTATGCTTACAACAACCGGGGGTACGCTTACAGTAACAAAAAAGACTACGACCACGCCATTGCTGACTTTAACCAAGTTATTAAACTTGACCCTCAAGCCCAATATTATGACAGCCGATGTGAAATATATAATAAAAAGGGAGACTACGATCGCGCTATAGCTGATTGTGACCAAGCAATTAAACTTAATCCATTAGCTGGCTATGCTTACTACAACCGAGGAATTGCTTATAAAAATAAGGGCAATAAAGATAAGGCTCAAGAAAACTTTAAGAAAGTATTAGAATTAAACGATGATTTAGAGTCCTATCAAAAAGCTAAAAAAGAACTTCAAGAACTCTCGCTTTTGCGAATCTTAAAAATATATGTAAAGAATTGATTTTAAACACATTTACCCAGTCATGGGTAATTTTAATCATCAACCTATATGGCATAAAAGGAACTTATTGCCAATATTGTATCAGATTAATGGTTGATTACTCCAATTTACTCCTAATTAAAACTATCTAAGTTAACGGGATGCGATCGCCCAAAAGCACCCTCACAACTATTCACTTAGGGTGCGTTCACGAGTATTTTTGACCTAAAGAGCGCACCCTAAGTCGTCTTATCCAGTGCGATTGCCTCCCAAAGGACCACAACCACCGCGAAGCGCATATGTTGCAAACACCTAAATGGCAATAAAACTTTGTCAAGACTCGTATTCCAAAAGCACCATACTATAAGCTATGCTGGAATCTTGTGTCAATTGACCCAGGTTTTTAGTCGCTCGCCCAACCTTTATCGAGACAAAGTGCCAAAATATCTGTAAATATGCCCAAAACATTCATCATTAAAGGAGACTCCATCAGCAACCTGATTTCTCAAGGTAGCCATGCTTACATAGTTGTAACAGCACACCTAGAAGATTTCCCCACAGACATTCCCTTAACGCCAAACGTCAGAGAACCAAACAAAAAGTCAAGCACTTATAAAGAAATTTTAAATTCCCTTGTCAGCGAACCAAAAGCATTCTTCAATCGCAACAATGGGATTAAAATCTCTGCTAAAAAAGCTACGCAAAGCGCTTCAGGAAAAGATTTACATATCGAAATATTACAAGATTCAGAAGGTTACACTCATTTCGGGGTCTACGATGGCGGACACACTCTCACTGCGATTGATGCAGCAAAAAACTTAGGAGTTGACCTGAAAGAGGCACGAGTTAAAGTTGAAATTACCTGTGGGTTAAATTCAGAAGAAGTGGCGAAATGCGCTCTGGCTGCTAATACGACTTCACCTGTAGATATGCGTTCTAAAATCAACGCTAGAGGTGAGTACGACCATATTAAAAGGTTTATTTCTCAAATAGAGTTAAAAGAAAATAAAAAGTATAAAATTTCTTATTATCAAAACCAAAGTGGAGTGCCAAGCGACAGGCGTTGCTCTATCAACCACATCTACAAAATGTTAATCTGCTTGGATAGAGTTAAGTTCGATTACAGTAGCAGCGGCAAGTCTCAGCATCCGACGAGTTTACAAATGCCAAAGGTGCTAAATGCTACAGAATTAGAAAGAATCAATCAGCTCTTACCACTTCTTCCCCAAGCATTAGAAATCGAGCGAGAACTATACAAACTGATTGAAAAGTATCTCACAAGCCCAGCCACCAAAGGCAGCATTGAAACCTTAGCATCAATCTCTACCAGTGGAAATACAATCCTAGCTGACGGCAGCGCCTTTGGGTTCAAAGCCCCAGCGGTCCTCGCCTTACCCGCAATCGCAGCCTATAGAGCATTCTTGGATTCAGAGTACAACTGGATATTTCCTTTCCAGGAATTTTCTCCAGGATTGTTAAAAAAGCTCTGGGAGGATAAGTTACTCGTTGCCCTGAAGAAGGAAAAAGCTAAGGGAAACAACGCGATCGCACCCTAAGTTGACAAATTACGAATTATTTGCTCGCGTTGGATGATTTTTGTGCTACTTATTCATCAAAATCATCAAAATCATCCTCATCTTCCTCATCCTCATCTTCATATTCATCATCTTCATATTCATCATCAGGAGCAAGTTCCCCAAGCTTTCCAAGTAGTGTCGCAATTGCATCTAACTTGCTGGCAAAATCATCAATTTCTAGCTCTAACTCTTGAGCGACTTCCCAAATGCACGTCCCGATAGGTGCATTCATCGTGAAATCTCCATTAATGATTGTGTGAGCCATTGAATGGAGGTGTAGCAATTCAAGTCTTATCCCATCTGGCTCACAAATACGCGAGCGAATTTCATCAATGGCGTCCACCGCTGCTAAAATTTGAGTGGTATCAAAGTTTTGCTGCAATTCCGAAAGCTTCTTACTGCTTACAATCCCATAAACTGTCTCTTGGGTTTTCTTGCTCATGATGACACCTGTTTACATCAAACTTATTCTCCAGTCTTATGCGAGCTTTAACTATAACTTTTTTGAAAAAACACAGGTAATTGGGTAAAATGCGATCGCCCCATCGGTAAGACTTGGTGTATCCTCGCGCATATGGTGTTATGTATCTGTCATTAAATGACAGATGAGACAGCTGCATGCTATCCCTCAATTTAGAATGCACCAATTATGGTGTGCGATCGCATCTCTAAGCAACGAAAAGACGAAAGCTGATTATACGGTTAACCGTACATACAAGTACGGTGGATGCTTATGACTAAATGAAAGGCGAGCGACACTTGATTTTGGTCAAGAAATTTATTAGGCGAGACTCATGTTGGATTGCGATCGCATTTCATTGAAACAACTGTTTTCGAGGTACGGTTATTTTCAATAATGAGGGTAGTTAAAGCCGAATAACAAAGGTTTTTTACAGTCATATCATAAGAATTGAAAGCCAACAAAACGAACTAACTCATTCATTATTTAAACACCTATGGCACTCATTCGTTACAACCCCTGGCAAGAATTGAACGCTATTCAACGCTTGTTTGAAGAAACTAGAGTTCCCTTTGCTACAGACTTTGTAAAAGTTCCAAAAGCGGAAATGACTCAGACTCCGGATGCTGTTCACCTCAAGCTAGAACTTCCAGGTATCGACGCCAAAGATTTAGATATCCAGGTAACAGAAAACGCTGTTTCTATCAGTGGCGATCGCAAGTCCGAGCATAAGACTGAAGACAAGGGTATGACTCGGACTGAATTCCACTACGGTAAGTTTGAACGCGTGATTCCTTTACCTGTAAAAATTCAGAATACCGAAGTTAAAGCAGAATACAAAGATGGTATCTTAAATTTAACTCTACCTAAGAAAGAAGAAGAAAAGAATAGAGTTGTCAAAGTTAACTTAGACCAAGCAGCGGCGTAAGATTATAGTCGCTTAAATTGAAAAGCCCAGTTATTGCTACATAACTGGGCTTTTGCTTTGTAGAGCTTATATGTTTGGGCGATCGCTGTTTCTTTGATCGTCGGAGTTAAAGCTGACTCTAGCAATCAGCTCGTCAAGCAAATTGTTCTCTTCAATCAGTGCAAGTGCCTCATTTATTACTCTGGAATGGTTGTTCGTGCTGTTTAAAATCTCAAGACTACGAGAATTGAGGTCAAGAAAAGTCATTACCGCATAACGAATAAAATCTGAACGGTTCGGGACATTTTCTAGCACGCGTGCAATGTAGTTCGGAAACTTAGCTCCGTAACTTTTTCCTTCGGCTCCTACACCTTTACCTTCTGAGGCGAAACCCCTTTTACCTTTAACTGCCTTACCCTTATATTTAGTCATAAAACTGCCACAAACCTTGTTATTTACACGTTAACGTGTAATAATATTTCTGGAATTGAACCACTGCATCTCCGGCCAAGGTTCCGCAGTGGATCAACTGAAGTCCATAGAACAAGGAAATCAGCATATGTCGAATATTGTACCGTTTTCTTTTGAGTCGCAAGAGGTTCGCGTCTTAATCATTGACAGTAAGCCATGGTTTGTAGCAGCAGACGTCACAAAAGTTTTAAGTATTGGTCGAACTCAAGAACTTTTGAGAGTTTTAGATGACGATGAAAAGGGGGTGCATACTATACACACCCTTGGTGGAAACCAAGAAGTAGCAATCATTTCTGAATCTGGACTGTATCACGCCATCATTAAATCAAGAAAACCTCAAGCAAAGCCATTCCGTAAATGGGTGACATCAGAGGTTCTTCCTGCTATCCGTACAACAGGAAGCTACAGCTTAGAACAACCTCAACCTCCAATGACCCAGATTCAAATCCTTGCTGCAGTTGCCCAACAAATGGTCCAACAAGAACAGAAGCTAATAGAACAAGAACGCAAACAACAAGAAATAGAGACAAGATTAGAAGCTGTCGAGGTTGAACAAGACCGCTATTCTAGTCCTAGTGGTCATAACTATACCGTGTTGGGTTTTGCTTGCAAGCAGGGTATGAAAATGTCCATTAACGAAGCCAGAAGCAAGGGCATGCAAGCCTCTATTATGTGTCGTCAAAGAGGAATCAAAATAGAGCGCATCAATGACCCAAGATTCGGCAAGGTTGGTCTTTATCCAGAATCCATTTTAATTGAGGTATTCGCACAATAGATATCTCGAAAACTATCTCTTTATACCAAGCAGCGGCATTTCTGTTGTAGTCGCTTAAATTGAAAAGCTCAGTTATTGCTACATAACTGGGCTTTTGCTTTGCAGTAATGCGAAATGATGTGAGTGGCGATCGCTCTTTGATAACTCTGTACACGCGATTAAATTGAAGATGGCTCTACTCCTTCATCAATCCAAGTATCAATGGCTGCTTTTACTTCTAATTCAGTTATAGCAGACCACTCTTTTTCATTAATAATTGTTCTAAATACCGCTCTTTTACCGTGACCAACTTTTTCTATTGGGTGTCCACGATATACTAAATTTTTAGGCTTAATCATTTTCTTTTCAATTTTATTAACTATTCTAACCCACGCTCCAAAATTGAAATTGGGTAGTCCAAGCGGCTCCACCACTTTTTTGTAGTTTCGCTCTACAAAGCATCAGTTCGATGGATTGACTCGATTAATTCTTCAACTTCTTCATCGTTAGAACATTGCTGCACTTGAGACTTGAACCACTCCAGTTCTTCTGGTTCCGTACCCTGCATTTGATATACAAGTAGCGTTCCTGCTAACCGCGCTAAGGTGATTGGTTCGCAATTAATGCCGTCGAGCAGAAGACTTGCCTCTTGATACAGTTGCTCTGCTGCTACCTCATCAAGGGGCTGCCCCACTTGTGAAGCAATGTCTTGCAAGCTTTTCTGAATTGATCGCTGAATTTCTGGTGGAAAAGAATCGTTCATAATGACAGATGAGGCTGGTGCATAGTATCTCTAATCATGGCACGCGATACGGATGGGTGCCGTTAGCTTCGCGATCGCTTGAGTGAAGTCAAGTCGCTTCTCTACGAGACGCTGCGCGAACGCTCCAATTCAAAAGTAAGAACCACCAAAATAAATTTAAGGGCTTGTAATAAGGACGTAGTATTTCTGGCGCTATGCGTCTCGAAATACATTTTTTCTCTTGCTCCATAAATAAATTTAGGGGCTTGTATCCTTTTTGACTTTTTTTGACTTTTGAATGCGTGACTTTTGACTTCCCGAAGGGCGGTCATTTCTCAACTCAAAAGCGCTTGGCGAGTCTTTTTAGTGATCGGCTCCCTCGGCTACCATTGCATTTGTCTTGCCAACTAGGACAGTATAAAATACTTGATACGATTTAGATGTAAGAAAGCAACTGGCAATGACAAAGAGTGACTCATAAAAGAATACTGCTATGTCTATATGAATGAGGTGGGCGTTTATTTGCCATTTGCTTGTCAGCTTGTCTCTGGCAACGTTTGGTCTAATTTATTTGTTGCGCTCGGAGTTTATGTCTTATCATGCAGTAGCTGTCGAGCGAGAATGGTCAGCGGTTGACCCTAATTTCCAAATCCTCATTCTAGCTTTGATGAAGGTCGCTGGCGGAGCATGGTTGGCAACAGCGGGTGCAATGATAGTACTCTTGTTTAAACCATTCCGGGAAGGTGAGCGATGGGCTTTATGGGCTATTCCCGCAGTGGGCTTGACTGTAACAGCCACTTCATTATACGTAACCTTATACGTTGCCGCTAACACATCGGCAACACCCCACCAACGACACCGGAGACAGCAGGCACCAATGAACCGATTCGAGAACCCGTATCCGGTAGTTGCCAGTGTCCCTATGATACGGATAAGCGGGGCAGAGAGTGTGGAGGGCGATCTGCTTACTCACGCCCTGGTGGTGAGAGTCCTACTTGTTATGTAGGCGACAGATGATACTTTACCGCAATCGTGCGATCGCATTGACTGTAAAAGCAGTACTATACCTACGTTCGGATTCTATAATTGCGATCGCTGCATATTGATGAAGTCACTGCACGAAAAATTAAGACTTTGAGCTGCCTATTCCACGTTATGGCTCAAACGTGGAAAGCTGCCCTAAAGGGCAATCGCTCTCTAGGTTTGGCGACACTGCAAACCTATTAACTGTCGTTTTCAGAAACGCTCTGTTATTGACTTCTTTGGAGAAGCGTTACGTGCGGATGTTAGTCATACAATTGCCTATGCTTTGCTAATACCTTTTTCTACCACCTGAATCCTTACTATCTTCCCATGAATCCTATAATCAATACAAGTCCTATAACTAGGATAATAGATACGCCTAGTACAAGTTTCCATATTAATTGGACTGATTCCTGCTGTGCCTTTTTTTGAGCTTCTACTAATTCCTGCTGTGCCTTTTTTTGAGCTTCTACTAATTCCTGTTGTGCCTTTTTTTGAGCTTCTATTAATTCCTGCTGTGCCTTTTGTTTTTGATTATTTTCTCTAGATATGCTGAGCCCTATTCCTCCTATCACTATGAACACCACTATCAATACCATTATTAAAATACTTGCTTTAATTATCCTTTCCTTTTCTTTCTTTGATTGTTCGTCTTGACTTTTCCTCAAAAACTCATTCTCTTCCTTAGACAAATCTTGTACTGGTGCCCATTCTAGAGCATTACTAAGCTCATTATCAGTTAACAGGTACTTTTTGTCTTTCTTGCTCTTTATCCATTTATTGAACTTCTTGATAAAATCAATTGGTTGAAGTTCTGCCAACTTCCCTTCAACCCATTCTTTGTCAAATATCTTTTCATAAATACGATTGTATAGCTCTAGTTTTTGATCTTTTTCAATTACTAGTCCTGACAATCGAAGCTCTAGCTTTACAATATCATCAGCGTTTTGGTTCTTATCTTTATCCAAAATTTTCTTATATAAGCGTAGCCGACTTTCTTGTCTTTCATCTTTAAATAAAACCTTGCCTTCAATCGCCCTTAAATGCATTGGCTCATCTTGATTTATCCATTTATTAATGATATCTGATTCCACTATTTTGTCTATTTCTAATTTTTCGTTACCTTTTTTTATACACTCCGAAGAACTTTCGACCATTTTGCATAATTTTTGAGTTAGGAACGGTTGTCCTCCTGTCCAGTATAAGATAGCTTCAATAACCTTTTCGCAATCTTCTGCCTTCCCCTCTAATCCTTTAGCTAACCCCTTTATTGCTTCTTCTTTTGTAAAGCCCTGTAAATCAATAGATTCACCAATATTAAGAACTCCCGTATTATTCTTAAGCAACTTCTGAGGTGTTGTCACTCCTAATAAGACAAAAGTTAATCTTTTGAATTCTTTATCATCATCACGCCGAGTGTAGAAATTTCTGATTAAAAAAAGAAAATCATCACTGAAATCTAAATTTATAAGCTGGCCAATTTCATCAATAAAAATTACAAGCTTTTGCTCTTGGGGAATTTTATCCAGTAGTACTTCTTTGATGAAATTAGATAGTAAAACTTTAGGAGTTTGCTCCTTTTGGCTCTGCTCATTAAGCCAATTAGTTAAGTCAAACCCTGCTAATAATTCAGAATTATCAGTAGTATGAACCTTGGTCCATTCATAGATTAGGGTTTTATACCATTCTTTTTCGTCTATTTTAGAACTAACAATCCCTGTAAGGTCGGTTAAAATCCAAGCAAATCCTTCATTCTGCAATTTGGCGCTAGTATGTGCCTGTAAGCTGGATTTTCCCATCTGGTGACAGTTAAATACATAACAGTACTCACCATTATTCAGCAGTTCAATAATTCTACGATCTGCTTCCCTTGTCACATAGCTCGCATCATCTGAAGCTGACAAAGGTCCACCTACTTTATAATAAGATTTTTTATTCATATTAGATTTTCCTTGAATTAAACCTGGATTTATCGAATCATGGAAGCGTTTACTGAAATATTGACGATACAACTCACAACGAGGCTTTGCTGTATCACCATCTATAAGAATCAACCCCATACTAAATAGATGAAATGCTTCTTGCTTATCTACTTTTATTGAATCAGATGCAAAAATTATGTTCTTAAATACTTCTTGTAGTTTTGATTTTTTTTGAATTTTATTCCAATACTCTGTAAGATAATCCCGATATATTTGTTCTAGTCTTGCTGGATCTTCTAAATAATGGTCAATCTTATGTGTTCTATCTTTGCTAAGATGCTCAAGAACTTTATGTACTAGAAAAGGATGTCCATTTACAATATCCATAAATTGATTCAGATGATCATCACTCCATTTTAATTCAAATTTCTGCAATAAATCTTGTACTTGTATTCTGTTAAAATCTTTTAACTCAATTGCTTTTGTTATGTTCCACAAAGGCGATGTATCTAGAGAATTTGTAACATATGAATCAGTGGAATATTCTAAGATTAATCGTAATCTTTCCCATCCTCCTGTATACCTCTGCGTTATTCTGTTCCACCAGCTACGCAAAAACGCAGGGAAAAAATTAAAAATGTTTGGTTTGTTAAAAATTTCATGAAACTCCTGGAAATATATAATTAAAACCTTTCTTTTTTGTGATGGTAAAAAATATTTCTCAAAATCATTAGTGCATTTTGCTTGTGGAGTGAGATTTTTTTCATCTCGTTCCCAAGAATAAGACGAAATCAATAATTGTTTAGCAATTTCTTCACAAAACCATTTTAAAAACTTGCGTACATCGTCAACTTTTTCCCAACTATACTCATTTAAAAACAAGTTTACTATTTTAAATTCATTTTTAGTGTTTAACACTTGAAGACAATTATTTAAAAATTGAGTTTTTCCTGTACCATGAGGTCCTTTTACTCGAACTAAATATTCATTCAAAATTCCTTGGCGAAAATTCTCTTCTTCATCGCTGCGTTTTACATAATATTTGCTGGATTTCTGCAAAGTATTGACTTCTGATACTTCCTCCCCAGAAGTGCTTGGCTCAGCTTCGCTGTATCGTCCAGTGGAATAGTGGGGTTCTGCTAAGTTATTGTAACTAGTGGCGATAGCTTTTAATTTGGAATTTCCAGGGTTTGTCTCATACGCTGCACGGATTAAGTCTTTAATCCATCCCTCTGCTTCTGCTGTTTGTATTGTTTTGAAGATAATGTCAAGTAAATTTCCTGAGATTGCAATTGCTTGGAGATGTTTATTTAATTCATGCGACAGCATTTGCTCTAATGACGATTTCGTTGGGAAAGCACTCACTAAAGCTTCTTGTATTTCTTTGCGCTGCTGGCCAGATAAATTCATGTTTCAATTGTTTTCTCAAGAGCAAGAGTGAAAGCAAGAGTTGTAATTGGCTCCGTCAGCGTCCTTCGGCCAATCGCACTCCTTTGTTAATGGCTGCATATATTACCTCGTAAGCGCAGGATTCTATTTATTTATTACCACATATTTTCAACCGTGAATTCCGCAATCTACGTATGGGCATTTTTGTTGACTAAATGGCTCAAAGTCTTTATTTCTCGTGCAGTGGCTTCATCAATAGGGAGTATTTTACCAACTTTTTAGTGAAAAATTGACATTACACGAAATTGGGGTTTGGCTGTTTTCTATCTTTTGTCAACCGTATCTTTGTATTTCTCGTGTAGCACTGATTTTGCCAATGGCTAAAAGGTATGTGTAATCAAGGTTTTCAGACCCGGAATGCATGAAAGATATAAACATCTCAACCCAATACCATGATGCTCGAAGTATCATTAATAAATCAAATGCCCGCAATCAATTACACCTGTGTACTTCATCTCTCATTCTCCAGAACTCCAGAAATTGCGATCGCACTTCATACGAACACCACTTATATACTTAGACCAAATCAGGAGTGCGATCGCCTCGGATAAATGTTGCCGTGAGAGCTGTGCTTTGTGGTAAATTGTTGCGTAGTCCCAGGATGGGTCAGAAACTGGGTAGTCCATGTATCAAAACCTTATCTACTCGTACCTCAGTATACAGCTTAATTTTATTATCGATTTTTTCATACTCAAGGTATGCGATCGCAAGTAACAACAGGGAACCAAAACAGTAACGTGGAGATTGCCTAACATAGGTGTAGTACTCGTCAAACCATTGGTTGCGACGGTCATCATCTGTCTGTAAGAAGTTGTTGAGACCGATGTGGTATTCGAGATTAAGTTGGTGGTAGAAGTTGGCGATCGCTCTGTCACGACTTATCCCATATTCAACTTGCACGTCCCGGTTAAAGTAGAGCTTGGGTTTGTGACCAATTTGAATTAACTGTTGGGTAAGTTGTTGCAATATATCTACTGAATTTCCCTCGAATAAATACAATTGACTGCCACAGTTACGTAAGCTGTTATCTAAATTTTCCATTGACTCAAATAAAAATCTGACCCGTGCCTTACCTACCTCTGGTTGCTCGTAGAACCACGGGTCAATAATGAAGCAGGGTAGTACTTGGGCGTTGTTGGCAGCTGCTCTGGCAACACTTTCATTGTCGTTTAACCGCAAGTCTCGCCGAAACCAAAGAATGTGCATACATTAGTACTATAATCCTCTCCACATGATATCGCGTCGTAATTGAGAGCGATCGCACTTGCAACGTCAACTCAGTAGTTCCGGTGCTGGGGTTTAGCGGTTTCCTTTGTTAAGCAGGCTCAGACTGAGGTGGTAAAATTTCTACTCCATACTTGCAAAGCAACTGTGACAATCTTATCAAGGTCATATGAGCGGCGGTGCAAGAGCCACAGCAACCCCTACTTCTGAAGTCGCCGGAAGGAAGGTTCTCTTGCGTGCAAACTTCAGGTCAAACAATGGAATTAATCCAGATGTTTAACCGTTGTCTTCGTTAATTTTTGCAACTCTTGAGCAACATCTACCCTATGACATTGAGTATGCTGTATTTCTGCACATAATAAAAGAGTTGTTGAAGTTTGAGCAATTTCTGAAATTTCCAGTAATGCTTTGGTTGCTTCTTCTCCATTTGGAGGTATCCAATTTTTATTACCAGATGTATTTCCTAAAGAAGGTTTGGAAATATACTTAATATTTTTAGCATGACACAGTTTTTCAATCTCTTTCCCATACCACATCCGGCTCCAAGCACGAGGACTCAACCGCACATCAACTACACAGCTAACTTCAAAAAAATCTAAGTATTTTAAAAAATCGTCATGGCTTTTCCTGTTTCCATAACCAAAGGTTAGAATATATGGCTGGGAAATTTTATTTTGACAAATCATTGTCAAGACTTTAAAACAAACTCAACTGTTCTAATTGTACTATTGGTGGATAAAATAAACCAATAATCATAAATGTATTTTTGTGATTTTTTAAATTTCCCACTATAAAATATAAATCTTTCTCTGTCATAAAGCTTTCTAGTTTCTGTCCGATTTTATCCAAAGCTTCTTGTTCTCTAGCTTGTAATGTACTTCCTTTGGAAGTATTTCGACAGTTTCTGTACAACTGCATAATTTCCCAGTCGCTGATAGAGTATTTATGCTTGTCGCCAGAACCATCAACGAACTCATAACCAAAGTTGTAAGGAATTTTTTCAAGCTCGATTGACTCCTCAAACAAATCTAGTTGGTCTAATACTGCTTGTTGCTTTACATTCCATTCTCGTTTACAAGGTTTACAAAACGGCTTCTTTATCGTTAAAGGTTTAATAACTCCCAAGGATTTATTTTGCATTTTTATTTCTTGAATAGAGTTAAACTGGAGTGGTAGCAGTAAAGCTTTTCTTTCAGACCAATTGTTGGCAGTGCTAATTATTTTGACAATTTCAATAGAAGAGGGATCTATCCGAAAACTTTCCTCTCTATAATCTTTTTCATTTCTTTCTATTTCTGCACTAATGATAGACCATCTCGGATAGCGCTTATCGTAGTCCATTAGCCGAAAGGGAATAGGATAGATACGAACCCATTGAATTGGTTGTTCGTCATCACTTAATAATATTCCTGCCGTACAAACTGTCTCTCTATATTTTGTACTAATTGATGGATAGGTTTTAGTAGCAATTAAAATTTTTCTTTTTTGCATAATTATTGAAAATAAGATAGTTTTATTTTACTTTACAAAAAACCAAGATGCAACATATTTAGTTGTTAATAATTTGATTTTTTAGACATATTAATTTCCGAGAAAGTTACTTAATACTAGATATCATTTTGCAAAATTATTCGCGTCCGTTCTAGCATGAATAGGGCGATCGCACAGCCAGCCCTAAAGGCAGAAATGTTGAGTTGCGTAGCGCAATTCCATGCTTTTGTTTTCTGCTCAAACTTAGCACCGGGAAATTATTCATGCAGGTAGTACAGGCTCAAAAACCGCTTCTGCCAATCGATATGCAGTAACGATATCAAATCTCCAAGCATCACACCTTTATACTTCAAGGGCAGCGCTTGCATAACCCGCTCAAAGGCTTCGATTCCTAAAGCTTCCATCAAACTAGAAGCTTCTTCCAAGATGGTGAGAGGTTCAGTAGGGTTCTCATCCAAGGTTAGCGGTAAGTAGGTGCGAGCTGCAAAGATTTCATCCTCTGTCAGTCCATCAAACCAACTAGTGGAGGTGTGAGTAGTTCTATATATAGCTTTTATTAGAGCCGCTAACACCCTTCGGAATGAGTCCCACCCCCCTGCAACCTGCTTTGCTAATTGAGAAACGCGGGTGCGATCGCGTCCCATCTCTTTAGCTAGGGCGACGGTCGTCAGCTCTTCTCCGCGTTCGAGAATGCGTTTGGTTGCCTCTAGACAAAGTGCCCGACTTTGTTCGGTGGCATCTCCAGCTTCTGGTGTTATCTCAAAAGCCGATTTCTTAACAAATTTAGCACCAGGAAAATATTCGTGGAGGTAGCTCAAATCAGTTTCTGTAACAATATACAGATTCAGTTCTTCCCCAGTTCTCCTAAAAGCACGCAATCGCCCCCCAGCTTGGATGACCTCTGCTTGCATTTTTTCGTTGACGAAAGCATTAAAATCAGGATTTTCTCGACTAGGATTGCGATCGCCACTCAGAGTGGTATACAGCATTTGTAAGTAACCAATATCTTGATACGGGTCACCAAGGGTAAGGAGTGCTTTTTTATGCTGGTAGAGATTGCTCCCCCTGTTGTCACAGAACCAGTGACCATCAGTTTCTTCTTTGCTTGCTTTGCGATCGATAACCGCCGTATCTTCTACTCCATGCAATTCCTCAATGGCAGTCCTCAATGCCTTAACCCGTGCTCTGGAACTGGCAGAACGTTCTTTACCCAGCAATCCCATGCCCGTAATCTGGGTTATGGTGAGGTTTTGATAGTTAGACGGTTTTTTCTTGATAACTATAATTTCATCTGGGTCGATATCGAGTGCTCGCGCCAATGCCTCTCTAGTTAAAGTGGCATCCGCAATCCAAACAAAATCAGCAGACTTAATAATATCGCGAGTGCGATCGTTCTTCACCATTACCGTCAGAGTGCGGTTTTTAATGCGGAAAGACCCCAAACAAGATTTTGCTAAAACTTCAATAAACGGCAGCAACCAGTTTGGCGGTAGACTGTAAATGCCCTCCTTCACCTCAGTTGCAGATTCTTTGAGGAGAACCGAACGTGCAAATTTAATCGTTAGAGCAAACTGCTTGCGATCGGCAGCACTGCCCTCAACTCCATCTAGGGTCACTGTATCAATTTTTGTCAGTAACTCGGAAAGATTGGGTGCTGCTTTTTGAAGAACTGCGATCGCGACTTCCAAGTCTGGCAGTTCCCCCAAGCGATCGCGAACCATAGCCTCCGAGTAACCATGATAAGTTTCTTGTGTGAGTTTCTCACCTCCCAACAGCAGCGGGCGAATTGAAAAGACAATCGGTTTGAGGACTTCAATGATAGAGAGCAGGTCAAGAATTTGTTGCTGCAATTCCTCAATCTCATCCTTTAGAGTTATTGCCCGTACGAGTAATTTATCGTAAATTGCTTCATCCTTTTCTAAATCTTCTCTAAGGACGACGAATTCATCAGTAGGTGAGTCAGAAATTTCTAACTCGACGATTGATAACTGTGTTGCCAAGGAAGATTTTCTCAATACCTCCTTTGCTTCATCAATCTTCACTTTAAGTAGGGCTATGTCTGTTTTCAAAGCATCGAGTTGATGTTCTAATTTCTTCGATTCATTTTCCAACCCGTACTGTTTCTGCTGCAAGTAAGCCCAACCCGTGTCAAAATCGTTAATGGTCACCTCAATTAGGTTTTCATACTTAAATTGTTCCTCAAACTCGTCCACAATTAGCCCGACACGACGCTCTTGTAAATTATCATCGCCATCGAGTGGTTTCTTAAACGCATCCAGAATCGGAATTGAAACGAGGCTGGCACGGATTTTGTCATAAAGCTGCAAACCGGATTGGCGATCGCGACGGTAAGAAGAACCCTCAAGTCTTGGCACATCGCGCCCAGATGCATCTTTACCACGACAGACGTAAAGAAACGGACACGTAGCGCAAATCGGGTTGAGTTTGGCTTCCACCTCGACTTCTTGATAATATCCTTTAGCCGAGAGAATATGAAATTGTTTTGTTTTTGGACAATTCCCCGGTATGTTGGGTTCTTCCCCTGGCTTTGGCCAACGTATGTGCGGAAAACCGAGCGGAGTTTGTTGGCGAGGGTCCGCGACTAGACCGTTATTGCGAACCACTAAATCATGATAACCCGCTTCTATACTTGCCACTGTGGGATTACGGTGTTTGTGAGTGGCGAGGAATAGCTTATTCACCCCTAAATCTTCGGGATTTAATTCCCCAGCTAAATGACTCTTGCCACTACCCATTTCGCTTCGATCCAAAATGATATAAGGTTTGTTTTCTTCCTGGGATTGGTTAGCCAACTTTTTCAATGTAGCCAAATGTTCTCCCGGCTCGAAGTAGATGGTGGCTCCGACGGGTTTTTTGACACTCACCTCAGTAAGAGGCTTGGTATCTTTCTTCTTTTTACCCCCCAGAACGAGCTTCCTAAATTCGGATAGGGCACGTTCTAGAATTGATTCTAATTTCTTAGAAACACTGTAGCGATCGCATTGTTGCTCCCACTCCTGTTGTGAGCGTTCTTGCTCTAAGTATTGAGTATATAATATCTCCGGTTCGCTCTTTGAAGTTGTCCGCTCTGGCATGACAACCCCAGCATCCCGTGCCAGTTCCTCAACAATATCAACAAAATCCTTCCCTCTAGGAGTGCCCGTCCCCCCACGCAGCTTCCACCTGTATTGAATAGCACCTCCACCCTCCGTTGTTGCCTTATCCTGCCACGCCCATTTAGAGCCATCCCACCAGACATGAAAAGACGTTCCAGAGGAAGAATGCCGCCAAGGAGGACAGCCCTTCCAAGTGTTTCCAAACTGCTGGAAATGATGCCCACTCCAATTAAATATTTGTTCGGGCGACAATCTTGGTAAAACTTCGTATTCCAAAAAGCTAACCAAGTCAGTAGCAATACCAGTTTTTTCATACTCTTTTTTATGCTCCGCCCATTGAACTGCTTGTCTTGCAGCTGCAAGTTGTTGTTTTATGCGATCGCTCGCCTGTTTCTCCGCCAGAGAGAGTAGTAGATTACACAACCATACGGGAGCGATCGCAACGGGTATTTCGTCAGGGGCATTAAGGAAGCGGTAAGAACCAGTTTCCGGGTGCCGGGAAGGTGGCAGGACTGATTGAACGTTGTTGTAACGGAATTCTAGAAGGTCTTTGCCGTCGGTTTTTAGACCATCCCATTGAGTTAGGGCAACCCGTGTAAATTCACTGAGAGCTTGTCTGTATTGCTCTGGGATTTGATACAGAATTTGAGAACGCCCAACTTTACCAGAAGTCCAAGAAACAGTTTTTGGTAAATCACCACCACTTATGGCATCTAATATCGGTTCGGCTGATGGTCCATCAATGTCAATAGCAATCAAACCCCCAGATGGCTCTCCCGTTCTCAGACCAAAGCCACTCCAAAATGCAGTATAGGGATTGCCTTTTTGACTAATTAATTCCTTGCCGTGGAGAATAAAATCTGCTATTTGGTCGTGGGGGATGAAGGCTTCTTTTTCCCAACCATTGCGTTTGGGTTGTTTGTCTTGTAAGGGCGTCAGGGACCAGTGAGCGGGAATGCGCTCCAGTCCTTGAGCGATTTGCTTTGCACGCTTGTCGCGTTTGAAGATATTCCAGCACCGAACAGAAATTGCGCTCATAATCTCACCCCACAACTGTGAACATCGCGGCTGTTCGATTGATGAGCGCTTTAGATAGGAACAATGCACTTAAGTTGCGATCGCCCTTATCACACTTTGGCACGGTAACTTTTGCATCGTTTAATTGAACCAAATCAAATAACGTTGCTAGTTCATCAATCCTATTTATGCGGTGGACGGACAGTATGAGTCCTTGGAAATTTTGGATAATATGCAGACAAACGGAACTGTCCTCCTTCTGACGTGCAGAAGGATATGGTATGTTATTGTTAATGGTCATAGCACTTTTTACGTTGTGACTGACCCCTGTTAAAGTTGGTAGCTGGTAACAGGGGGTCTATTTATGAAAGGCAGTAGGTAGGTTCAACCCCCGATATAATTTGTATTGTTTAAGCAAAATTTTCACGAATGCCATCTACCCTCAACATAGCGAGGGATGCTCTTGAAGGCGATAAGGCTCAATAGCTGCTATCACTTTGTTACGAAGTGCAAAAATTGCGTCAGTCTGGTAAGACGAAGCATATCAGTTGCATTTGACTAGCAGCTTGATGGTTGAATTGTTAATTGCAATGTACGTGCTTTGTTAGGTTTTCATCTTCTCTCCTATAACTGCCTAATACCGACTTATTGCAATTTTTGTCGGTGCTTTTACTTACTCGTCATTGCCATTCTTGGATACGATTTCAAAAAGTTCTCCCATATTACAGCCAAAAAAGTCGCATAGCACAGCCAGAGTATCAACGTCAAGTCTCTTGGTTGTGTTTTCGCATAGCCCTCTGATTGCGGCGCTAGTCAAACCAGTTTCTTGAGCTAACGCTGACCTAGTTAGACCTTGAGTATCCAACAAGTCTTGCAAGCGGCACCGTATCTTAACCTTCGAGTTTTGCACAGCCCGTCTTTCTTCTCTTTTGATGAATTTGGGAGGAACGGGAGCTTTCATAATCATTTGTGTCATGTGGTCTTTCCGTTCCTATTGTCGTCTACTTATTTAAACATAATAACCTTTTATCCGTCAATCATCTTGCCAAGCTATCGATTAGTCGATATATTGAATAAAGCAGAAAGGGCAATCGCTCTAGCCTCGGAAACTCGTGCGATCGCCCTTTGTGTAAGTCCAATTTTTTCTCAACGGAACTCTAGCATAAATTATGACGCATTCAATTTATTCATGCCACCAGCTTGCAGACGTGGATGAACACTCCATAGCTCAAGCCGAACTTGAAGCATACCTTGAAGCCCAAGCCCAAG
>JAWQFQ010000189.1:0-18889 GCA_035967975.1 Scytonema sp. PMC 1070.18 | reverse complement strand
CCCTACACCCCCACACCCCCACACCCCTATGAACTTAACACCAGACAGTAAAGTATTACTCCAAGGCTTTTGCGAGTACATAAGTGGAACTCATGTTGTCCAAATGAAAGCTTATGGTACAAATTTGGTAGCAGGGGTCAATCCAGGATATGGTGGACAGAAAATATATGATTTGCCGGTCTTTGACCTTGTAGAAGAGGTTGTAGAGCAATTTGGAGTGATTGATACTACAATCATTTGCGTAGAGCCTTACCAAGTTTTAGATGCAGCATTAGAAGCGATCGCATCTGGTATTCGCCAAATCATTATTATCTCTCCTGGCGTACCACCCTTAGACATGGTGCGACTCCTTCGCAAAGCCGAAGCAACAGAAACCTTAGTGGTAGGACCAAATAGTCCCGGTATCATTGTCCCAGGAAAAATTCTCTTAGGAACTCAACCTAGTGAATTTTATACTTCTGGTTTCGTAGGAATACTCAGTCGTAGTACAACTCTTACCTATGAAGTCGCAAGGGAATTAACTCATGCTGGTTTTGGACAATCGATTAGTGTGAGTATTGGTAGCGATGCGATCGTCGGTTCGTCTTTTTTGCAGTGGTTGCAAATATTAGATGAGGATGAAGCCACAAAGGTCATCGTTTTAGTAGGTCAACCTGGAGGTGGACGTGAAGAAGCAGCCGCACAATACATCGCGGAAGCCATTGACAAACCCGTCGTTGCTTATATTGCAGGTACACAAGCACCGCCCTTAAAACAATGGCGTCAAACCGGAACTTTAGCTGCTGTCATCGGACGCAATTCTGATTTTGGGACAGCAACAAGTAAAGTCACCGCTTTTCATCAAGCAAGAGTCCCAGTCGCAGAACGCCCTTCTCAAATTCCAGAATTGCTCAATCAGGTACTGAAAGAAAACTAAAAATCTGAAAAGAAGACCGGAACCAATACTACTCGGTTAAGCTAAAAATTAAAATTTAAGGTAGGTTGGGTTTCGCTTCTTCGCAAGGAGGAACTTCCAGGCTGTAGTCTTCCTCTACACATATCTGACGCAATTCAGCAAAGACATAGGCTAGGGAGCGTTGATGGTGTTGGTCTTTCCATACCAGGAATTCTTGAAATATTTCTGGCTCTACCACAGCAGCAACAAGTTGATCTTGATTGTAAATGAGTTGAGGTTCGTCAATGGCATCGTTGATTAGTTGGGGTAACTGCTGTTGGGCTTGCTCAATTTTCCAGTTCATTGGGTTCTGCTTGCAATTGAACACTACATCTGTTAAGACTTCTATTTAAATTCTAAGCTAATGATCGAGTCCCATAGACCCGTTTTAACGGGTTTGAGCTTTTAGCCCGAATTTTAATTCAGGGCTGATTATTCAGGGTGTTGCTAGCAGTGCTTTTGTTGCGGACTCACCCAAAGATTTTACCTGCTTTGTCAACTGCAAGTTGAACAACACTAAGACTGTCATTTCTCCCAACAAAGCCATAAAGATAGTTGGTGTTGAGACATACTCTAAACTTGCCCAAGGAAAACTGGAAAATAGCCACAGCACAGGATATTTTTCTGGTGAAATATAAAACATTCCTAAAAGAATCGGTGGGAGGACAACTAAAGCACCTACAGTAATTACCGCCCAAAGAAAACGCTTGTTTGTTTTCATGAGCAGTATTAGTTGCGTGATGGTGGTGTAGATTGACATTAGGACGATAAACATAACCACACTTAAAATGGCATTCAATGTACCAACTTTGTTAATTAACCAATCTAAGTTATCAGCATGATTGACATTCAATGTAGGTGCAAGTGCAATCCAAATGACCATTGGGGTAGTGGCGATCGCAAGATTAATTAACATTGCTACAAGGGCTGGACTTTTTTCTCCCCAAATCAAATCCCCAGTCGTTGATTTTTGTGAGTCAGAAATCTTTTGATGGCGATACCTTGACCAATCTTGTATAGTTTGGCGATGCGGTGAGAGAATTGCGAGTAACCCAAACAATAGTATTAGATTAAAGAAGACAAGCAAAACAAAATTTTGGCTTACTTGATAATTCAAATTGTCATAATTTGGATTAGATTTTGCATATTGCAAAGTACATCCCCAAAGAAGGATTTGAACACAAGCAACCAGAAAATAACTTTGATTTTTACTTAAAAGAGTAGCATTAGGATTGCGGAAACAGCGCTTTAATCCCTGAAAAATCCAGTAAGTCCAAAGTCCGTAGTTTAATAAATGCAAACCCATTAAACCTACAAGATTGCTTCCTACAGGTAGATAGAAAAACTGTACGTTTTCCAGCAATTCCCATTTATAACGATAAGAACTTAAATTTGGGAAAAGATATGCTGTCATTTCAAAAGGGCTAAAAAATTGAAACCAAACGGCTGCATGACTCACGTATGGTGTGGATTGTGTAATCTGCATCGTTATCATTAAAAACAATAGAACTGCACCACTACCCAACCAAGGTTGAAACCCACTTAACCAACGGCAATGTAAACCAAATAGCAATGCAGTACTATAGAAGAAAATGCAGCAAGCAGCTAAAACAAACCAGAAGCTAAAAATATGGCTAGTGGCGATATTTGCAGCTCGTCCGGCGTAGAAATGTAAAGGTATTGCTGTGAGGATACCCAAGTATATTAAAATTGGGACTCCTAGCATTTTACCAGTCAATATACTCATTTCAGATTGAGGACTGAGGCGAATAAAATTCAAAGTCCCTCGCCTTTCTTCAGTTGCTAAATTGTTAATGAGCAAATAGGTACCCGCTACTAATAGCGTAAAGATAAAAATGACAGTCAGCGATAGGAATATGTATTCCCAATGGTCTCGCCACCACATCTGCATATCAATTTGGTCAATAGGACAATAATTGTTTGCAAAAGTTCTATGTAAATTAGATATATTTTCCCGCACTGTATCAAGTTGCAATTGCAGTTCTGAAATCTTAGTAGAGTTCAGTGGAGTGGTAGTTCTATAACCGTCTAGTTGTCGATAAAGTTCATTGGACTGTCGCTCCAGAAATTTTTGTTGCGTTTCGTATGTTGAATGAAGAAGACAGTATTTATCAGTTAATCCATAATTTTCAGATGGAAGTTCTGTCAACTGATACAGAAATAAGACGATCTGGCTGAATAGTGAGACAGCACATGCGATCGCAATATGAAAAACTTTGAGCCGTCCTTTCAATTCTCGGAACAGTTGCGGATTCCAATCTCCAACTTTGTCTATCAAATTATTTATCATGGGGAACTTCCAAATAAAAAAACATCCAAAAATTTCTCTTGTGGTACGGGCGTCTCGCCCGTTAGTGCTTGAGATAGCAGACAGTCAAAGTTCTACTGTTGAGAGTTAACTGACTTGATTAGGGCTTTTGTTGCTGATTCTCCTGCTAAATTCACTTGTCGAATTAACTGAAAGACTAAAAGACTTAAGACAATCAACTGAACAAAGAAAGTCATTGTAATTGGTGCGATCGCAGACCCTGGAATCCCCACCCAAGAGTAAGTTGTCGGGAGCCAGAGGATAGAATATTTTTGAGCAGAAATTCCTAGAATTCCTAAAATCATTGGTGGTAAAAACATGACTGCAATAACTGTACTGACAGTCAAGAAACCACGCTTAGGATTTTTCATCAGTAACATCAGTTGAGATAAAGTCGCATAAATCATTATCAAACTGATGAACAAACCCACAGCTAAAAGAGCTTTTGTCTTAGCAGTAACGCTAAATTGTTCGGAATTCCAAAGTAAAATCCAAACTATGAAGGGGGTAGCAGTGATAACTAAATTGATTGCTATTGCTAGAATAGCTGGGCTTTTTTCACCCCTCATTAAATCTTCCCACAAAGAAATTTTCCGAAAACTATGACCACTTGAAATATTCTGATGTCTATATCTTGACCAATCTTGGATAGTTTGACGGTGGGGTGAGAGTATAGTTATTAAACCCAAAAAGACTAGCAAATTTAAGGGGTATATCCACGCTGCATAGTTTTGAATATCATAAATGGTGAGGTTAACTTGAGAAGCACCTATGTAGAATCCTAAGTTAAAAATTTGCAAGCAAGCCATCAATAAATAACTTTGACTTTTGCTAATAATTGTAATGTTAGGGTTGCGAAAACAACGAGTTAATGCTTGCCAAATCCAGTAGATACACAAACTATAATTCAATAAGTGCAAACCAACAATGCCAACAGTACTTTTACCTACTTGCCAATGGAAAAACTGTAGTTTTGCTAATGGAAGACTATTGTAGCTACTATATCCATTCAAGGAGTTGGGAAAAAGATAATTTGTTAGGTCAAAGGGGCTGAACATTCTTAACCAAGCTGTCTCAACCACATATGAGCTTGATGAAGAAGCGAAAGCTATGGTTATTAGCAAAAATAATAAAACTGAACCACTACCTAACCAAGGTTGAAAACCACTTAACCAACGACACGATAACCCAAATAACAGTGCAGCACTGTAGAAGAAAATGCAACCAGCAATGATGACAGACCAGAAGTAGATAATATTAATAGTCGGTATATTTGAACTATGTCCGCTCAAAAAATGAAAAGGCACTGCTGCTAAGATGACTAAGTATATTAAAATGGGGACTCCTAGCATTTTCCCAATCAAAACACTGACTTCCGGTTGAGGACTAAGACGGATAAAATTTAGAGTACCACGACGTTCTTCAGTTGCTAAATTGTTGATAAGTAAATAGGTCCCTGCTACTAACAGTGTAAAGATACAAATAACACTGAGTGTAGTGAAGATGTAACCCCAATGATCGCGCCACCACATCTGCATATCAATTTTGTCTAAAGGGCAAAATTGCTTGTTTAAATGGTCGTAGATATGAGTTTGTTTATTTTGAACCTCTGCTATTTGCAACTTAATTTGCTGAAGTCTTGCAGGATCGTACTCATCTGGGCTGCTATAACGACGGAATAATTCTTGAAGTTGTCCATATTGTACTGCCAATTCTTGCTCAAGTTTGACTCGGAGCTTTTCGTAAGTCATACCCAATGTGCAGTATTCACCAAACATTGAGTATTTTTCCCCAGGAAATTCTCTCAGCTGATAAAGAAAAACTATCAACTGAACAAATAAGGACGATACAACTGCGATCGCAGCCGGAAAAACTTTTAACCGCCCTTTTAACTCTCGGAAGAACTGCGGATTCCAGTCACCCAGTTTATCTAGAAAATTGAGGTTCATAGAAAAAATCTCCAAAAATCAGAACTGGAAAAACTATGATGCTTGCTTGTGACCAAGTTTGAGGAAAATGGTTTCTAAATCTTCTTGAGTGCAGTGAAAACCAGTTATGGGGATACCAGCCGTTACAAGTGATCGCAACAAAGCCGCGCTATCTTCGTTTTTTCCCGAAAAATTAACACGCACGCTGTTTTTTGCAGGAATTATCTCCCACTCTTGGACTAACGGATTGTTTTTGAGTTCGCTCAAAAGTTCTTCTAGTTTTCCTAGAGTTGATATCACAATTTGTTGGCGGGAAAGACGTTGGTAGAGTTGTTGTAAAGATGTACTTTCTACTAAGAAACCCAGTTCCATAATCCCCACGGAGGTACACAGTTCGGCTAAGTCACTCAAAACGTGAGAGGAAATGAGGATTGTCATCCCTGCTTCTTGCAAAACTTTAATAATTTCACGAAACTGCATTCGGGCGATGGGATCTAGACCAGAAACCGGTTCATCTAGCAGTAATACAATGGGTTCATGGATAATTGTTCGCGCCAAACACAGTCGTTGTTTCATCCCACGCGATAGAGTAGAAATCAAGCTGTTGCGTTTGTTTCCCAACTGTATGAGTTCTAAAACTTCATGTAGCCGTTGAGTGCGGTACTGTCCCCGTAAACGGTAAAGACGTGCAAAATAATCTAGGTAGTCCCAGACTGTGAGTTCATCATATAAAGGATAGTCATCAGGTAAATAGCCCAAACGACGTTTGAGGGTGGGGTTGCTTTTGTCACGCAGTAGGCGATCGCCATTAATATAAATCTCACCCGTAGTTGGTTCCTCCGCAGTCGCCAACATTCGGATGAGAGTTGTTTTACCCGCGCCATTAGGACCAATCAGTCCATAGACTTCACCTGCTTGTATTTCTAAATCAACATTATTCACAGCAACCTGTCTGTCAAATTGCTTCGTCAGTTCACAGGTGCGAATGGCTAGTTCTTTTGTCATAACTGCTAGGATGCGGTTTGAGATTATACTGCGTTGTCTTCAGCCATACAGACTGAACTTTTGACACATACGGCAATAGGATACTGAGTATTCAAGAACCTCTAAGGCGTCTACCTGAATCGCTTAACTGAAAAGTCTTAGTAATAGTCAGCGTAGCCCTTCACTACAACATTTGTCACCATCGTTTCGGAAATTGAAACTAGTCTTAATCAAAACTTGATTTTTGTCATACAAATTGCTTATTTAACCAATTTATGTATAAAAATATACAATTAATTTACGAAATGGCAGGTGATTTTACTTTTTACCACCTTGTGTCTTTGATCAATAGCAATCAATTTTGAAAAAATGGGATTTGACCCTTTTCAGCAAAAATTGGCAAGTTAGTACCAATAGTTGTATTTGAATTTAGAAGTTATAACAGAGATAAATACTTAGTCACACTGTGTAAAGACCGTGATTTATCATCTTCGTCTGAATTGACAATTGCTAGTACAAAAAAACTACTAAATTGCGATCGCGAAGCAGCGGTTTCCGTATCGCGATCTTGAGAAAGTCTGAAACACCAACTCTGTCGTCATTAATTTGAACACTCTGAGCAAAATGAGCAAACGGACAGATAGCTGCCTTAAGGTTGTGGACAACTACATTACGCTGAAGGGAAAATTCACTATAAGTATGGGTGTCAACAGTCAAATCCCTTCCCGTACTGGGAGAGTGCTAGTACAAGTTATCAAAAAGCTTTACATTTTTTTACTACTCAGCTTTTTTCAAAAGAACGTCTGGAAGTAATTGAGGATTTAATTCAAGTCTTTTTAGGTTTGGGAAAAGTCAAGGAAGCAGAACATTTGCAGACAGAAGGCTCAGATTTGTTAAAGCGTTTGTCAGAGCAAACTACAAGCCTGCGACAGAAACGGACACTAGCTCTTGAATTTACAGGTTTCAATCAGTTAACTGTCGATATTTGGATAAGGACTGGGAAAATCCAAGAAGCTTGGAAAACAGCAGAAGAGGGAAAAAATATCTGCTTGAAGTGGCTGTTATGGGGACAGGATTTGTTAATTCCTAGCTACGCACAAATTCAGCAGCTTCTGGATACTTCAACAGCAGCAATTTATTGGCATCTCAGTCCCGTTGCACTTACCACTTTTGTTCTGAAATCCGATACCCCAATTCCTGTCCTAATTAACTCAAGTTCATTTAGCAATCACAGTAAGATACCAGACTCTCTAAAACACCTACTGGAATTTGAAACCTGGATTAGTGAGTGGGAGCAACTATATGCAAGCTACCGAGACAAAGGAAACGAACGAATTGGAAACCAGCAGAAACATCCTTGGCGAACTAATCTGAAAACTAATCTGGAGAAACTGCAACGCATTTTGGATATTCCTGCTATTGAAAATGAACTCACAGGTATCAACAATCTGATTTTGATTCCTCACCGGGATTTACACCGTTTTCCCCTCCATGCTCTATTTGATGAGCGTTTTACCATTACCTATTTGCCTAGTGCTCAGGTTGGACTGAATTTGCAAAATCAAGATCCGATAGGGGTGTGGCACACAAAACAGCTACTCAATGTGGATGACCCTGCAATTAACGGAATTGATCAAATGCCCTATGCCCAGCTGGAATCGGCAATAGTTCGGCAATTGTTTCCTAACTGCTCTGGATTTAGCTGACTCACTTCTATCATGCATGACTTCCTGTATCCACTGAAGTGGGTTGCACCTGTCAAAATCTGCTCGAATAGAAAATACATAGGATTGACGATTTGTCAACTATTTTGATGTTTTTGTTCCTCTTCTATACTAGTAGGTAGATCATCAAGGGAAATTTTATCCGGGTTTTGCGTGTAGTCTCTACTACCCATTTCAAATTGCTGCATAAATTTTAACATTCCAGCAGAACCGAGAGCTTTAGTGAGCGCTTCTATTCCCATTTGCCGAATCTGGCTTTTGCTCAGCTTACTCACGTCTATCATTTTGCTACTTGTGAACTTAGGTAAAGTATCTAAACTTTCAGCCTCTAATTGCCGTTGTTCTCGAATTTCAGCAAAGATACTCTCTAAAGTCGAATTTCCCAAAATTTTATCCCTATCTCGTGTATAGTCGCCACTACCATTGTCAAATTGCTGCGTGAATCGTAACATCCCAGCAAGACCAAGAGCTTGAGCCAATGCTTCTAGTCCCATTTGCCTAAGCTGTGTTTGAGTCAAGTTCTTAACGTTTGTCATTTTTCACCTTTATTAGCCAACGAATACGTTCTTGGGTTTGGTCATCAAAGGGACGATTCAGGCAGCAAACATCTAAATAAATTAAAAACTCCATTGGTACAGTTGCTGGGTATTATATTTAATCTGCACGAATTTTTGCACGGTTAAACATTTACTCAGTAAAACGAACTATGGCACAGCAATACCGCATTACCTTACTCCCTGGCGATGGCATCGGACCTGAAATTATAACAGTGGCGGTAGAGGTACTGAAAGTCGTAGGGAAGAAATTTGACATCCAGTTTGAATTTCAAGAGGCGCTGATGGGTGGTGCTGCAATCGACGCAACGGGTGAACCCTTAAGTGCCGCTACCTTAGATATGTGTCGGAACAGTGACGCTGTTTTACTAGCCGCTATTGGTGGTTATAAGTGGGATTCTCTTCCATCCCATTTACGCCCAGAAGCGGGTTTGTTGGGACTACGGGCGGGGCTGGGATTGTTTGCCAATTTGCGCCCAGCGAAAATATTACCCCAATTAATTGATGCTTCGAGTTTAAAACAGGAAGTGGTGGAAGGGGTTGATATATTGGTAGTGCGCGAACTGACTGGGGGAATTTACTTTGGTAAACCAAAGGGAATTTTTGAGACGGAAACCGGTGAGAAGCGGGGTGTTAATACAATGGCTTACACTGAATCTGAAATCGATCGCATCGGGCGAGTGGCGTTTGAAGCAGCACGAAAACGCAATCGGAAAGTGTGTTCTGTAGATAAGGCGAATGTGTTAGAAGTCTCTCAACTGTGGCGCGATCGCATTACCAAATTGGCTGATGAGTATCCGGATGTAGAGCTAACTCATATGTATGTAGATAATGCAGCCATGCAGTTGTTACGTGCCCCCAAGCAGTTCGATACTATCGTAACAGGCAATTTGTTTGGCGATATTCTCTCGGACGCAGCTGCTATGCTAACTGGCAGTATTGGGATGTTACCCTCTGCAAGTTTGGGTGCTTCCAATCCGGGAGTGTTTGAACCAGTTCACGGTTCCGCCCCTGATATTGCTGGACTTGATAAAGCCAACCCATTAGCACAGGTCCTGAGTGCTGCTATGATGCTGCGATATGGTTTAAACCAGTCAGCAGCAGCAGATTATATTGAGCAAGGAGTGTTACAAGTCTTACAAAGAGGCGATCGTACTGGAGATATCATGTCTCCGGGTATGAATCTTTTGGGTTGTCGCGCAATGGGCGAGGCACTGATTAAAACCCTCGCAGAAGATTAAGATTAGTGTAAAATTCTCTGATCGAACATTTTGGCAACTATTGCTGAAACTTTCGGATAAACTATAAGACAAACCTACAACCAAACTCAGTGAGTTGTGTACGCTTTAAAACAAGGACAGACCTCCTATAGCAATCAAAAAAACCAGCCAGCTTTGATTGATCCTACCGTCGTCAGGGCTGCTGGTCAAATCTACCACACTTACTGTGAGGTACATCCCGAAATGACCGGGCAACCTTCAGGAGTCGCAATTAATCGGTATAATCACCGAGGGAAGGTAATTTTTACTAACCAACCAGTCCTCTTACCAGATGAATGCTTCATCCCATTAAATCAAATTGAATCGTATATGTACTGAGTTATGAGTAGTTAGTGGATAGTGGATAGTGGATAGTAGTTAGTGGATAGTGGATAGTAGTTAGTGGATAGTGGATAGTGGATAGTGGATAGTAGTTCGTAGATAGTAGAAAAGCAACTAACAACTAACAACTAACAACTAACAACTAACAACTAACAACTAACAACTAACACTTGACAAAATGGACATCTTAATCGTTGTGGCGAGTTTAATTGTATTCGCCATAGGTGCGTCTATAGGCAGCTTTATCAACGTTGTGGTTTATAGACTACCTGCTGGACTTTCAATTTTATGGCCACCTTCTCGCTGTCCCCACTGCTTAAACCAACTCAAGCCCTACGATAATGTACCAGTGTTGGGATGGTTGTGGTTGAAGGGGCGTTGCCGTTATTGTAAGAGCAAAATATCTATCCGTTACCCTGTAGTAGAAGCGGTAACGGGTTTTGTTTTTTTACTCGTTTTTTGGACATTTCAATTTTCGTTACTAACGATAGGCTATTGGATATTTTGTAGTTGGTTACTGGTATTATCTCTTATCGATCTAGATACAATGACCTTACCCAATCCGTTGACTAGGTCGGGTTTAGTGCTGGGAATTGTTTTTCAAATGGTTCTTGGTTATTTATCGGAAGCTAGCTGGGTGGGAATGGTTAATTCTCTGATCAAGGCAATTGTAGGAGCTGTTTTGGGTATATGGTTGTTTGATGCGATTACCATCATTGGTTCCATTGTTTTTGGCAAAACTGCTATGGGTGGAGGAGACGCTAAGTTAGCAGCTATGATGGGTGCATGGATGGGGTGGAAGTATTTGCTTCTGGCTAGTTTTCTAGCTTGTGTTGTCGGAGTATTAGTAAGCGGAAGTGGAATGATACTATCGCAACGGAAATGGGGACAAAAGATTCCTTTTCCTTTTGGTCCTTTCCTTGCAATGGGGTCTATAGTGACTATATTTGGAGGTGAAATGATTTTGTCCACCTATTTGCGATTCTTTTTGAGAGGGTATGGGGGGTAGGATGTAGGGTAGGTATCCCTCACTTATCTTGTTCATCGTCCCCATTTTGCGTTACAAATAACTGTAAATTACATCACCCCTTCTATATTTGAGTTTTTGGTAATATCATATTGTGACTTGGATTACCCTCTTAACAACGAGCGCCCGTTGGCAGGCAGAACTAATGCAGCAAATGCTTGCCGCTCACGAAATACCAGCAAGAATTATTGATTTGGGGGTGACGTCTTATTTAGGAGCCGGTACTCCAGCAGCTTTGCAGGTACGTTTACAAGACAAGTGGGCTGCTTTATTGTTACTAAGTCCCCCTGAGGAGGAACCAGAGGCTTGAATTGGTTTACGTATTTTCGTTAAGCTGGCAACCAAAGATGCACGTGGAAAAACTAATTTACTCACAAAATGAATTTGAATAAATAATCGTTAGTCGTGTGTCATTAGTTCTTAGTATGGACAAAGAACGATTGATAAAAGACTAAAGACAACCCAACTTGGCTTGGCCTATTTTCGACATACTACCCACCTAAATAAGATACAAATGGCAAACAACGAAGAATCACGCGGTTTAAAATCTCTATTAGATTGGTTTGCAAATCGACGGAAATCAGGGTCTACCACCCCAGATCGTCAAGAACGTGAAATTGCTGATGGGTTATGGCATAAGTGTTCCCATTGTAGTGTCTTGACTTATACCAAAGACCTAAGAGCTAACGATATGGTTTGTGTTGAGTGCGGACATCACAATCGAGTTGATTGTGACGAACGCATTCGCCAGTTGATAGATGCAAATACCTGGAGATCCCTTGATGAACAATTGGGTCCCACCGACCCCTTGCAATTTCGCGATCGCAAAGCATATAGCGATCGCCTCCGAGAAACCCAAGAAAAACTCGGCTTAATAGACGCTGTTAAAACTGGTTTAGGTCAAATCAATGATTTACCCATTGCGCTTGGGGTCATGGACTTCCGGTTTATGGGTGGAAGTATGGGTTCTGTGGTGGGAGAAAAACTCACCCGTTTGATTGAACAAGCAACTCAGCGACGTTATGCTGTGGTAATCATTTGTACCTCTGGCGGTGCGAGAATGCAAGAAGGAATGCTGTCGCTAATGCAAATGGCGAAAATATCCGCCGCCCTAGAACGCCATCGCCAAGAACGACTTTTGTATATTCCTGTGTTAACAAATCCCACCACAGGTGGCGTTACAGCCAGTTTTGCCATGCTAGGAGATATCATCTTAGCTGAACCAAAAGCAACCATTGGTTTTGCCGGTCGGCGCGTGATTGAGCAAACCGTGCGGGAAAAACTGCCAGATGATTTTCAAACAGCAGAAGACTTGTTAAAGCACGGTTTCGTAGATGAAATCGTACCCCGTACTCAGTTAAAGCAAACATTAGCACAGTTAATTGCCCTGCATCGACCACCCGCAATCACAACACCCCAAACCCACAATATGGTTGTTTGGGAAACAAGACCATTGAGTTCGACTGTCGCCGAGTCGTAATCAGGATAAGTCACAATACTGCATAAGTTTTGACTCATTGGGAATACAGAGACCGTAAATTTACGGTCTCTTAGGGACTTCCATATAAAAAAGTCAGTCACTTAACCAAATAGCATTGCCTGAAAGAGCCATTCATTTGGTACCATTAACAAAATGGGCACCAAGTACCAGACAAAGCACCAAACATTATGGCAAAGCGTAAGAAAAGCAACCTTCAGTGGATAAAAAAAACGCTTGAACTAAAACCAGACCATCGCTGGGAAGCTCCATCTGATTATAAAATTTTTGTGGCAGGTCGAGGGGCAGTTCGCTTCAATGTACCCCAAGATTGGGATTTTGAGCCACAAGAAAACTCATTCAAGTTCCGCGATAAAAAACCACCATTAGACGATTGCTGTCTAGAGGTATCTTACAATCTCTTACCACCCAACGACTGGAGTCTGTTTCCCCTCAAACCTACCTTGAAGAAAGTGATGGAAAACGACAGTCGTAACGTTATAGAGAAGGGGGAAGTTATCACCGTCAAGCGTCAAACTGCGCGGATAGTTTGGTCTGAGATGAAGTTTATCGACACCCAAGCAGAACCACGAGAAGCTTTTTCACGGACTTGCATTGGCTTAGGCTCAAATATTCAATGCTTGATTACATTCGATTTTTGGGCAGACCAAGCAGAACAGCTCACACCCGTTTGGGATGAAGTGATGCGATCGCTCACCATAGGATTGTACATCCGCGACCCATTAACTGGTTTTGCATTCCCAGATTAAACCACTTGTATCAGCAACCTGCGATCGCAATCCTAAACGAACAGATTTTTTAAAAATTCGTAAAAGTTGAGAAACCCGGTATCTTTAAGATACCGGGTTTCTAGGGTTGAGGCTGATCAAATAGGACTGCTATGCTCACATCTAGCACCATTCATTCTCAGAGGATGTTTGAAAAGTCAAAGTGAGTAAAAAATCATGCGAGTCGTCTCACCATAATACGACGAAACCCTTCTTCTCCAAAGCTTGAAGAACAATTTCCACAATCTATCGAAACATATCCATTACTTAACGCACAAATTCTTCCCCCGGTATTGTTCACGGTGACCCAGATAACCTAGAATAAATTTTGTGAATGTTATGTCGTAACAAGCACTGACTATGTCATAAAGGAGAGATACGAAAAAGTGATATTCAAAGATTTTAAGTAAAGATAAATAGAGATTTGACTTAGTAAGAAAAAATACTATGAATTTGGTTCAATGAATAAGGTTATTGGTATAATTGGAGGTGGACCCGCTGGTATGTCTAGTGCCATCTGGTTAAAACACTTAGGTTTTTCGCCCATTATCATCGAAAAGAGCAAACAGCTTGGAGGTTTGCAAACAATTAGTCTATTTCACAACAAATGGTATTTGGGAGTACCTGGACGAACTGGTATAGAGTTAGCTCAGCAATTTAGTCGGCATATAGAGCTAGAAATGATTCCTACACTCTTCAATTCTAAGTTGAAACGCATTACCCCTGGAGAGAATTTTCAGATTTTCACTTCTGAACATGAAATAACAGTAAAATCTATAATTATTGCTACAGGTCAAAGGTTTAAAGGATACGAAACTATAGAATCAGTGACAGGAAGTCAGGATTTGTTGTCACCAAACATCTGTTTTAATCCCGGTGCTATTCCCATAGTTCATGGACAGGTCGTTGCTGTAGTAGGAGGTGGCGATAACGGGTTAGGAATAGCAAGAATGCTTGCAGATACTGCTAAACATATTCACCTGTTTGTTCGCTCTGAATTTCGAGGATTTAATCTGAACCAAAAAAGTATTTTTGAGCAAATTGAAACTGGTAAAATTAGCCTGCACAAACCAGCCGTTATCCAGCGATTGGAGATGCGAGAAAAGAAGATCAATATCACTTTCAAAGAGGGAAACAACCCAAAGGAAGAGTTGCTTGTCAACTATGTCTGTTTTCGGATGGGTTTTCAACCAAATATAGAGGAGATAATTCAATTATTTAATGAAGGAGGAGTGGGCGCTCTTGAACTCACTCAAGCAGGATATATTGCAACCGACAAATTTCTGCGTACATCGGTTCCGAATGTTTACGCTGCTGGAGATGTGACAAATTTCAGAGACCCATGTGTTGCAACAGCAGTAGCTCATGGTGCGATCGTAGCGAGGAGTGTAGAAGAAGATTTGCGATGTAGTCGTTAGCCTTAACTTTGCCTTCTTTGCTGGCGAAGAAAATGCTCAATACCAACATAACAGGCAGTGGTTGAATCAAGCAAAACTCTATTGGTGGTGTCTCAATCCGGATGCTATCAACCATCCACTCATCATACAATCTACTCAATAAACATCATCACAAATTCTTCGCCTAGAATCATCTTGACTCATCCCATTATTAGGATTCTTCAAATAAAGACGCACCCAATTACAACCTTGTCTTAACAAATCATCCAGATTCAAATTCCATAAAATCACAGTTTTATCATCACTAGCCGAAGCTATTGTCTGTCCATCCGGGCTAAAACTGACACTCGTTACTGGACCACCATGTCCAGTGAGGGCGGTAATTAAAAAGCCATCTCGTCTCCATAGTTTCACGGTTTTATCAACACCGACAGAAGCAATGATTTGTCCATCGGGGCTAAAACTGACACTGTAAACAGCCGCACTATGTCCCGAAAGAGTGGTTATCAAACTACCATCACTCACATTCCAAAGTTTGATGGTGTTGTCTTCACTCGCTGAAGCAATGGTTTGTCCGTCCGGACTGAAAACAACAGAGTAAACTTTAGCACTATGACCTTTGAGAGTGGTTATCAAAGTGCCATCTCGCCGCCATAGTTTCACGGTTTTATCCCAACTTGCAGAGGCGATAGTTCGTCCATTGCGACTAAAAGCCACTGCTCGAACTGCGTCAGTATGACCTATCAGGGTGGTGATTAAAGTACCATCTTGGTGCCAAAGTTTCACGGTTTTGTCAGAACTTGCAGAAGCAATGGTTCGACCATCAGGGCTGAAAGCGACTCCTCGCACTTCGTCAGTGTGTCCAATGAAAGTGGTTATCAATTTGCCATCACTGGTTTTCCAAAGTTTCACAGTTTTGTCCGAGCTTACAGAAGCAATAGTTTGACCATCAGGGCTAAAAGCGACTCCTCGCACTTCATCACTATGTCCGGTGAGAGTGTTGACTAAGCTACTATTATCAGTTTTCCAGAGTTTAATTGTTTTGTCCGAGCTTGCAGAAGCAATGATTTGACCATTGGGGCTGAATGCGATCGCCCGCACCGCATCACTATGTCCTTTCAAAGTATTTACGGAATTAGCCTGTAATCTCCAAAGTTGAACTATACCATCAGCACTAGCAGTAGCTATAATTCCGTAGGGTCTGAAACTGATGTCAGTCACCCCAGCACTGTGTCCATTTAAGGTAGTTATCAAGCTACCATCAAGCGTCCACAGTTTGATACTTCCATCCCAACACGTAGAAGCAACGACCTGTCCATCCGGGCTAAAACTGACACCAGTGACTGCATCCAGACATCCAGTAGAGATAGTACTTACTTTACCATCCAATTTCCAAAGTTTTAGAGTTTTATCATCACTAATGGAAGCAATAGTCTGTCCATCCGGACTAAAAGCCACTCCCCGCACCGCCGCATTATGACCCGTGAAAGTGTTAATTATACTACCATCGCTCACTTTCCAAAGTTTAACGGTTTTGTCCTTGCTAGCAGAAGCAAGGGTCTGTCCATCGGGACTAAAACTGACACTCACAACTTGGTCTTGATGACCAAGTAATGTCGTTATTAGGCTACCATCAGGTTTCCAAAGTTTGATGGTTTTATCAAAACTTGCAGAAGCAATGGTTTTCCCATCGGGGCTGAAACTGACACTCCTGACACCACCGCTATGACCAGTGAGAGTCTTGATTAAACCACCATCGCTTACTCTCCAAAGTTTAACGGTCGTGTCCAAACTTGCTGAGGCGATTGTCTGTCCATCCGGGCTAAAACTCACACTATAAACCTCATCTGTATGATCGCTTAGAGAGGTGAAACTACCGTCACGTCTCCAGAGATTTACGGTTTTATCAGCACTAGCAGAAGCGATCGCCTGTCCATCTGGGCTAAAACTCACACCCCAAACCGCAGCACTGTGTCTATTAAAGTGATTGAATTCTCTGACTGCGTGAAACAGTTGATATAACGCCGTTACCACCTCGACTTGAGTGTCTGGTTCAGCATTACCCGACTTGCGTAATTTTTGCAAATGTTTCCCGGCTTCTAAACTAGCGGTTAATCCCTCCAGTTGTAAATTTGAAGCAAAAATCGCTCTAGCACTAGCGCTCGCTGCCTTAATTTTAGCGTTCGTCTCGCTGATATTTGTACGCCACCATGCCATTCCAGCTACACCAGCAAACATTAAAGCTATCACCAAACTACCAACAAGCCCCAGAATAGCTGCTTTTCTCAGACGTTCCCGTTGTTTGCGTTCTCGATGGCGCAATGCCAAACTTGCTAATACATATTCTTTCTCTGCTGTCAACTCCTCAGGGCGCTTTTGTAACCATTCTTCAGCATCAACCAAAGGTTTACCCCGTAACAAAGCATCTTCATCTCGACCACTGATACGCCAATGTTGCATTGCTACCCGTAACCCCTGTTGCCAAATACGGAAGTCGCGGTCTAGTTCAATCCATTGACCCAGGCGTTCCCATTCTCGAATCAAAGCTTCATGGACAATTTCCACCGTTTCTTTACCAGTCGCCTCATCACGTCCCGTCACAACCAAACGTTCTGAAGCCAAACGCGTGACTAAATCCCAATTATCCTCCCCCACTTCCGCACGGGTAGCCAAACGTCGCGTATCCTCTGTTCCTTCCCCAGGACGCACCAGTTGGAGAAAAATCCGTCGCGCTCGTTCTTGTTCTGATTCATTCAGTTTGCCATAAACCTGCTCAGCATAACCAGCTACAGCCGTCTTTACACCGCCAATCTCATTATAAGCAGCATGAAGAAGCTGGGCATTGTCCTGTTTTGCCCAAAGTTCTTGCAAAGCAAATTCCAATAACGGTAAATCCCCCGCAGAAGCACTCACCGCTTCTATCAGACGTTCCGTTAACCCAGATTCTAGGGTGACACCAAATAATGCGGCTGGTTGCTCTACTGCTGCTTGTAGTTCTTCACGATTCATCGGACCCAGTTTCAGGTCGCGATATTGCAAAGCGTCAGCAAAGCGACGATGAGAAAGAGCTTGTCCTAAAAAATCAGCCCGCAGTGTCAGCATCCAAGTACAATTCACTAGGTTGGTTGCTTCTAGCAATCTATCTAAGAAAACTTGGCGCTTTTGTGTATCCTGACATAAAGTATAGAGTTCTTCAAATTGGTCGGCAATCAGCAATAGGCGAGTTCCAGGATTTTTGCTCGCAATCTTTTGTACGATAAAACGTAAGGCGTTTTCTTCTTGACGTAGATAGTTGGCGAGTTGAGTAATTTCCCCTAAAGGATCTAATTGATTGATTTGGGGTTCGGTTTGCGAAATGAGTGCGGCTGCTAAAGCGTGGAAAGGTCTCGAACCAGGTCGGAAGGAAATGAGACGCCAGTTACCTTCTTGTCGCAGCTTGGGAATTAGACCTGCAAAGACAACGGAAGATTTACCACTTCCAGAAGGTCCAATCAACGCTACTAACGGTTGTATGCGTACAGCGTCTACCAGAATTTGGGAGAGAGTTTCCCTTCCAAAGAAAAATGGTGCATCTTTTTCTCGAAAGGAGAACAAGCCGCGATAGGGAGATATATCAGTAGGACGACGTCCTAAATCTTGCCAAGTTGGTGCTGAAGTCGCTGGATTTTGAAAAATTACGGGTAACCAACTCGCACAGGGAAATTGATACTCTAGACCTTGCAGCCTTAACCGCGCTTCTCGTTCTGATAGGTATAAAGATTTACCGCTAGAGTAGGCTGGGAGAAAATAGGTGACAAATGTTTGAGCGACAACATCTGGGACTGGCTCCCGCATGACAATAATTTGAGGAATGTGCAATTGTTGTAACTCAAAGGCTAATTCCATACCGTCGCAAGAGTTGAATATTGCGAGCTGTAATCCGTTGTCAACGGCGTTTTTGAGTCCGTATCTGAGTTCTTCAATTGTTAAGTTTTCGGTTTGATTGATGCAAATGCGATCGCGTTCTCCTTCAGAATCGCTATGACCAGCAAAAAAAAGAATGTCCCAGGGTTGCTCCCAGAGATAGTCGTTAAGTTCTTGGCGTTTTGGCTCTAGTGAACTACCTACACCGCCCTTCGCGGTCGGTGTAGGCTTCGTGCTTCAACG
>JAWQFQ010000188.1:0-18984 GCA_035967975.1 Scytonema sp. PMC 1070.18 | reverse complement strand
GAACTAATGCGTGCAGTAGGCAACCGACGTGGGGAAGCTGTTACTCTTAATAACAATTTCCTTGATAATTTGCTTCCCAACTTCGCCCGTCACCTCATCCAATCCATCCAGCAACACCAGTGCTCGTCCCCGATCTAGCACTAATTCTATATCTGTATGACTCAACCGCCAAAGCTGTCCACCAACCGTATTGATTTATATCGCACTTTATTAATTTCAATAGTAACACTTGTATCTTCGGCGTTGCATAAAATAGGGATGAATTATTGAACCGCAAAGACGCGATCGGGTCGCGTCTCGTTCGCGTAGCGTCTCGTTCGCGTAGCGTCTCGTTCGCGTAGCGTCTCGAAGAGAAGAGAAGAGAAGAGAAGTGCGCGTTCGCGGTAGCGTCCCGGAGGGAAGAGATTAGATTTTTTTGTTTACAAGAATTCAAAAACATCCCGCAATTATGCAACGCCGTATCTTCTTTACTCCTACTTAGTCAAGCTCATTTACTTTTTGAATTTGCTCGTCTCCAAACTTTAATCGTTTGCTCTCTTCCTCCACTGATTAAAGTCTCTCCATTGGGACTGATTGCAATAGATGTAATTCCTCTGTGATGTTGTTCGGGAAAAGTGTATAACACTTCTCCATCAATTGTCCATTCTATGATTGTTCCGTCATTACTCCCACTGACTAAAGTTTTTCCATTGGGATGAAATACAAGACAATTAACTGCATCGGAATGTCGTCTTAGAATTTGGGGCATTTCTCCAGTGTTAGGATGCCACAGTTTGATGGTATTATCATGACTGCCACTCGCAAGTATTTCTCCATCAGGACTGAATGCCAAAGTATAGACAGCGTCTCGGTGTGCAGAAAGAGTGACTAAACATTGTTGTGTATTTATATTCCAGAGTTTGATGGTTTTATCGTAACTACAACTTGCAAGGATTTGTCTCATTTTGGGATGAAAAGCCACACCAGTCACTTTATCTAAATGTCCCGATAGTTTGGCAATTTCTTCGCCACTTTCTACATCCCATAATTTAACATCTTTGTTATCATTAGCTGCTAAGATTTTACCATCAGGACTAAAGGCGACTGAATCAAAACCAAACACATCAAAGGGATTACTAAAAAGAGTTTTCCCAAAGGTATGAAGAGCATTGGCTGTACCTATATGCCAAATCTTTATTTGATAAGCTTTACAGGCAGCAATTCGTTGACCATCCTGGCTAATTGCTAAGGAGGTAAACCAGAGATCGGAAATATGTGGAACCGAAATTTCTTGTATTATCTCCCATGTGTTTGTCTGCCAACGTTTAATAACTTGATTACCACCACTAAGAAAATACTCTTGATTATGATTGGGACTAAAAGCTAACTTCAATCCATAACGCATCACAGATTGTTGGGAAAAATCAGTTAACTGTTTGGCTAATTTATCTATTATGCCAATTCCAGTAGCTTGGCTTTCAACTTGAGTATAATCATTTTCCGTTAAACTAGCTATACATTGCCAACTTACTTGTTGAATCTCTTTCACTAAAGCTTGGATCGCTTGTTCATCCCATTGTTGATAAATGCAATCGCCTATGTGTATTCCTTGTCCTTGCTCAATGCTGACATTGTACTTGCCGAGTTGCAACGTTACTTGGCGATACTCCTTTAAAGTCGCTGTGCGATCGCTCGAAGAAAGCACCTCACGCAAAACAGTGATGTCTTCGTCAGTGTGTTCGCCACTAGCGATACGGTTAATAATGTTGTTAATATCATCGAAGTTTGCCATCTCTCGTAAGTTTTTGTTTGGTGTTGAGCTTGAAAATCTTTTAGCCGCTTATATACTCTCTTCAAACCGCATAAAATGCAATCGCCCAGATGCCTCTCCTGCAACAATTGTTACTCCATCAGGTGCAAAAGCACAGCAGAACATAGCACTATCGCCAATAAAGCTGGTAACTTTCTGTCTGTTCTCTAAATCCCAAACTTTCAAGGTATTATCATAACCTGCAGAAATCGCCTTGCGTCCATCAGGTGTAACTGCGATCGCATTAATATAGTCTTTGTGACCAACTAACGTGCAAAGCTCTACCCCACTGGCTAAATTCCATAACTTTAAGGTTCTATCAACAGAACCAGAGATGATAGTTTGTCCATCGGGTGTAATCGCAACTGCTGTCACATAGTCGGTATGACCATTAAATGTAAGGATTTCGGCACCATTTGTTAAATCCCATAGTTTTAGGGTAGTGTCTTTAGAACCAGAGAGCGCTAGCCTTCCATCTGGGGTGATTGCCACTGCATCAATTGCTCCTGTATGACCCGTTAACTTGTGTAACGGAATTCTACTGCAATCCCATAGTATTAATGTATTGTCATCTAAGCCAGAGATTGCGACTTGACCATCTGGTGTCATTGCCACTGCATTAACTCTAAGGCTACCAGCAAGGGTGTACTGTTTATTTTCCACCAAATCCCAAAGTTTGAGCGCATTCCCAATTCCCCAAGAACCTGAAATTATCCATTGCCCGTCTGAAGCGATCGCCACCGAATTGACAAAACTTGTATGTCCAATCAGGGTCTTTATTTCGATTCCGTTAACTACATCCCAAAGTTTGAGAGTTTTATCTTTGGAGCCAGAGACTGCAAAATGCCCATCTGGAGTCATTGCGATCGCCAGTACTCGGTCGGTATTGTTCTATAAACTCGAACTCAGTCAGCAATTCATACAAGTCGTCTGCTATACTTGCCTGAGCTAAATGATAGGGCAGATTTAAAATATATTCTTGGTCTTCGGGTGAGAGATTTTCAAATTTGCTCATAGGAGTCAATAGAGTGCAGAGGTCATATACCTTCCAATTGTAAAAAATGCAGTTCACCTGCTACATCACCAACTACGACAGTCACACCATCTGGTGCAACTTCACAAGCAGTCATTGGACTTTCCCCAATAAAACGAGCAACAACTTGCCTTTTCTCCAAATCCCATACACGCAGTGTATTATCAGATAAAAAGTAGGGCAAACCACTGGTGGCAAAGGCAAAACGACCGTTTGGCGATACAGCGATAGCGGTAATGCCAGAAGCATTATCATCTAAAGCCAACAATTCTTCGCCGCTAGAAGTATCCCATATTTGGAGTAAGCCACTCTGTGAACCAGAAATCACGCTTCGACCGTCAGGCATGACAACTACTGCATTTTTGCTTTTGTCTTTTTCAAAAAGATATTGCTCAAAAGCGTCATCTGATTTTTCAAGTGATGAAGCTCCGGGATTTCGTCGGGTACGATCGCGAGGTCTCATAAACCCTACAAGTGTGGCTTTTATCGACTCGTTACCAAATTCTTCTGCAGGTGAGGATAACCGTGAATCTCGGCAGCCATCGGGAAAAGCAAGCAATTCCAGACCATTTTTCAGATCCCACACTCTTAAGGTTCGATCATCTGAAGCAGAAATAACTCGTTGACCATCTGGAGTTAGTGAGATTGCATTCACATCTCCGGTATGACCTTGGAGGATAAAACGCTCAGCTTTTTGGTTCAAATCCCAAACTCTAAGAGGTTTGTCATTGACCACTAAAACTGCATATTGCCCATCTGGAGTGATTGCCAGAGCGTTGATGTGTTCCGAAATATCTATCAGCGTTGACACCAATTCACCTGTTGCCAAATCCCAAAATTTCAGCGTACCATCCCATGAAGCAGATATAGCATGACGACTGTTAGCCATGACAGCAATATCAGTTACCCAATGGGTATGTCCTTGCAAGGTTAGCAGGGGTTGGAAATTTTCCAGATTCCATACAATTGCAGTACGATCGCGAGAAGTCGATATTGCCCGTTTACCATCAGGTGTAATAACGACTTTAGTCACCTTATCCTGATGTTTGGGTAAGGATGCTGTTTCTTCTATACCTTCCAGATTCCATATCTTAATGGTTCCATCCAAGGCAACAGATATGGCTCGCTTGCGATCGGGTGTCACCGCCACATCCATAACTCCAGCTTGATGACCTTTTAAGGTGGTCAATACTGTGCCACATTCGATATCCCATATTTTGAGGTCATCACCACTAGAAGCAGAAATTACCAACCGATTGTTTACCGCAACCACAGCTTGAATCTGGGAACTTTGACCTGTTAAGGTGCATCGCTTGGTTCGAGTCGATAAGTCCCAAACAACAAGACTATCGTTCAAACCAGCAATAGCATATCGTCCGTCTGGTGTTACCGCGACTGTGCTGACGGGAACGGAATGTTCCCCTAATGTATACACTTCTTTCTGCTCGCTTAAATCCCAAATCTTGAGGACATAATGTTCTTTGGGCGAGTTAAAAAGACTACCACTAGCAGAGATAATCTGTTCTCCTCCCGGCATTACAGCAATCCCATTAAAAGAGCCAATATTTGCACTTAGAGTGCCCACTACAATTCCCTGTTTTAGATCCCAGATTTTCAACGTTTTATCTGTTGAAGCTGAAATCAAATAACCATTTGGGGTTGTAGCCACAGCCAAGACTGCACTCTTATGTCCTGTTAGCGTCACCCACTCCTGTTTGGTTTTTAAGCACCAAACCTTAATCTTGACATCGCGCAACGCAATCACAAGATATTGTCCATCAGGCGTGATGGTTAAATCTGTTACATCATCACCGTATGCTGGGAATGTAAATAGTTCCTCGCCGTTCGCTACAGACCAAGCTTTTATTTCGGTCTTACTAGCTGAGACGAAATATTCTCCGTCTGGTGCGACAGTAATCGCATCTAGCAGACCTTGGTGTTCTGTTATGGTTTGCAGTAACAGACCATCAGGACGAGGAAGGCTACCTGTCAGTGGGCGCAGCCAGAGTTCCGATTTGTGATGCTGGGTCTGTGCTAAAAGGTTTTGTAATTTTTCGTCGTCCGTTTTGTGACCCAGCAAACGTCCCAGCAGTTGCTCTGGTACTTGCGAAGGATAGACAGCTAGGATATGAGCAGCAAGTTGAATTGCTGATTTTATCGACGACAAGCTCGCTATGTTCTTTAGTTCTGGAAGTTGTAGGGCAAGATTGTAATCTTCAATAAGTGGCTGTGGTGCCAGAGTCAAAATCTTATATTCAATAAACTCGAACTCAGTCAGTAATTCACATAAATTATCTGCCATATCAGCTTCTGCCAAGTGATAAGGCAAATTTAATACATATTCTCCATCCTCAGGCGATAAGCGCTCGAACTGACTCACGGCGATGATTCTTCCACTTATTTAACTGGTCTTTGGCTATTAGTAGATGAATCCCTGGAATTATGAGCCCAGTTTTCCAAAATATCTTTTCTATAAAGAAAATCTCGGAAACTAGCTTGATAGACGCAATAGCATCTTTGATTGTCTTTGAGCAACTCGTGCAAAAAATGATTTGTAATAATAGTAGCTACAGTTAATAATAAGCGATCGCTTTTTCAATAAAATTCCGATAAAATGCCAATGCTTTGAGAGGCGACAACTCGATCTGGCTGGAGAAGGATAATAAATGACCGACCCTGATGAGTTACTTACGATACTAGAGCGCCAGTACAGTAATGCCAAAAAACCGATTTATTTGTGTTTAGTTAAGGAGATATCAAGCTTTTCCAGCGAAGAAACCGGGTTTTGTTGCCTTAATTTTGATTAATGTACCGACGCTCTAGACCGCATTCTCAATGGCTCTCGAAATAAGGGGTATATTGCCATATTGCGTCAATCCCTCAAAGTAAACAACTATGCGGGCAATGGGAAAATTGAGCAATTTATCGGGTTCTGGTTTAGGGCTTCCTAGCATCTTGGTGTATTAGTTTCCTCTAAATGTAGAAAATGTATTTGTCCTGATTCTTCACCTGCCATTATCGTTACTCCATCAGGGGCAATAGCACAGCAATTTAAGGGACTATCACCACTGAATCTTGTGACCAGTTGTTGACTATCTAAATGCCAGATTTCTAAGTTTTTATCAGATGCAATGGAAATCATATACTTACCGTTATTGGTTACTGCTACGGAGTGACTGCCATCACCACGACCTGTTACAGTTAAAAATTCTTTTCCTGTTTCCAAACTCCAAACTTTTATAGTTTTGTCATCTGAACTGGAAATTAACCGTTTACTATCAGGTGCTACTATTAGTAGTTTGACAGTGCTGGTGTGACCTGTGAGAGTAAATATTGCTTTTCTATCTTCCAGATTCCAGACTTGGATAGTTCCATCAACTGAAGCAGAAATCCCTTGTTTTCCATCTGGAGTAAAGGCTAAAGCTTCTAAAGAGTCAAGGTGCCCTAATGATATATTTGATTCTTCTGTTTCTAGATGACTAACTTTGATAAGCGTTTCCAAATTCCAAATTTTTATAGTTCCGTCACTTGAACCAGAAATTAATCGTTTTTCATCTGGAGTGACTACTACAGCGTTAACTTTACTGATATGACCAGTTAAAGTAAACAGTTCTTTGTTTGTTTGTAAATTCCATACTTTTATTGTCTTATCATCTGAGCCTGAAATTAATTGCTTACTGTTAGGTGATAAGGCAACAACGTTAACTTTATCGGTATGACCAGTTAAAGTAAAAAGTGTTTCTCTTGTAGATAAACTCCAAATTTTAATCGTCTTATCAGACGAACCTGAAATAATCATCTTTCCATCAAGAGAACAAACAACAGTATTTACTTCACTAGTATGACCTTTGAGGTCAAAAATCTCATAGTTTAATTCACCAGTAGATTCTAAATTCCAAATTTTTAGAGTGTTATCTGCCGAGCCAGAAATAACTCGCTTACTCTGGTTTTCATAATTCGGTGTTACTGCCAAAGTAGTAATACTACTTTCGTGACTAAACAAACCAAATAAAATTTTTCCAGCTATATTTTCTTCTCCTTCTTTGAGATCCCAGATTTTGATATTACCGTCATCTGAACCTGAGATAATCCATTTACTATCAGGAGTAACTATGATAGTCTTAACTGCACTGATATGACCTTTCAACGTTAAAATTTCATCTCCAGTTCTTAAATCCCATACTTTAACTGTTTGATCTGCTGAACCAGAGATTATCTGTTCACCATTTGGTATTACTGCTATAGAATTTACTGTTTCAGAATGACCTGTACAAGTATAAAGCTCAAGTCCAGATTCTAACTCCCAAATTTTGATAGAACCGTTGGATAAGCCAGAAATTATATACTTACTATCTGGTGTTACAGATAAAGCCTTTACATAAGCATTACCAAGTGTGAAGGTTCTTAGTAACCTCCCACCTGCTTGGGTTAAAGTAGGACTTAGAGAACGCAGCCAACAACTATCTTTATACCTTAATCTCTCCAGTAGTTTTTGAATTTCTGGAAATTTATAAGATATCAATCTTCCCCATAACTGTTCTGCCAATTGTGCTTTATCATTATCTATAACATTTGCAGATAGTCGAATTGCACTTTGAATTAGTTCCAAACTTCTCTTGACTTCCTCAGAAATCTGAAGATCACAAGATAAAGCAAGACTGTAATCTTCAATAAGTGGCTGTGGTGCCAGAGTCAAAATCTTATATTCAATAAACTCAAACTCAGTCAGTAATTCACATAAATCATCTACCATATCAGCTTCTGCCAAGTGATAAGGCAAGTTTAATACATATTCCACATCTTCAGGCGATAAGCGCTCAAACTGACTCACGGCGACGGTTTCTCCACTTATTTAACTGGTCTTTGGCAATTAAGCTATGAATCCCTGGAATTGTTAGCCCAGTTTTCTCCAAAATATCTTTTCTATAGAGAAAATCTCGAAAACTAGCGTGGTAGACGCTATAGCGTCTTTGTTCGTCTTTAAGCAACTCGTGCAAAAACTGTTCCCACTCATTCAATACAGTCTGCACTGTGCGGGTGTCTTCCCCAGAAAAGTCACAAATTTGCTGACGGGAAACAGGTTGTTTTACTTCTCCCAAAATATAAACAATCTTTATTTTGGCATCGGGTAACGGGTTAGCAGTCATCCCCATCCGCCGCCAATGAAATTCATAGTAACCTTGCAGACCTTGAGGGAAACTTTCCAAACTCAAGTCCTTGTATAAACCCTTTTCAATGTCTAGTAACACATAGCGCAAGTACATAAAATTGTTCTCACTTCTCTCAACAATTTTGTTAGTGAAAACAACAATAGTTTCCTGGTGCTCATGAATTTCCTGACGTAGTTTCTCACTGCGGTTCACCCGATTTTGGATATATATACGTACATCACGCTGGCTATCTACTTGGTAATCCAGCAAACTCAAAAGTTCTTCAGGTGCGTAAGTTGTGAATGATACCTCTACACCCCGTCGCCTTGTCATAATAAAGTACACTCCATCAGGCAAGTGAGGTGGGAGGTACAAAATGTTCGCATCCCTATAGCTAGCTGAGTCAACCTCATCAAGAGCATCAATAGCAATGACTACGGGTTTACCATTCCTTTTTTGAGCAACCTCGTCCAATAACTGAGATAGAAATTCCCCATCTCGCGTTGCATTTGATGGCAAGGGGTCATAAGGAAGCTGGTAACGCTCAACCAGTTGCTTGCAAACACTTTCGAGAAATTGGTCGGCGCGGTTGGGACCCTGCAACTGGACGTTAAAATGTGCAATACATTCAGTATCCTGCACGTACTTTGCCAAAATCGCGCTTTTACCCATCCCAGGATCGCCAATAATTGTGAAATAGCCCTTGGGGTTGTCTTCAATAAAGGTTTGGATGGCATTAAACACATATTCGCGTCCAACAAAGTCTTCCGTTTTGTCTTGAATTAACGATTGAAACTGACTGCGGACTGTTGATGGCTTTTGGATGGCACGGATGAGTGCCTGCATTGCTTCATTGTTGAGTTCCAGGTAAGTACGATCGCCTATCTGTATTCCTTGCGCTAACCCAATGTTGATATTGTATTTGCCGAGTTGTATTGCTGCTTGAGTATTGCCTGAAGAAAGTACCTCACGCAAAACAGCTATGTCCGCTTCAGTATGTTCGCCACTGCCAATACGGTTGATAACGCTGTTGATATCATTAGGGTTTGTCATCTGTTAGAATTTTTTGTTCTATTTTACACAATAAAGTATTTCATGTACTTAAGTTTTTCTTAAGCTTCTTTGCATTCAAGATTTATCTCAAGTTTCTAAGTTCCCGAAAGAAGCTGGCTATTTAGGGCTTACGCACTGACAGAATGATTTGTAATAATAGTAGCTAAAGTTAATGTTAAGCGATCGCTTTTTACATAAAATTCTGGATGAAATGCCACTGCTTTGAGACGCAAAACAATTTTAACTGGCTGGAGAAGGATAATAAATGACTCACCCTTCGGAGTTACTTACAATACTTGAGCGCATTCTCAACGACTGTCGAGATGAGGGGGATATTGCCATATTGCGTCAATCCCTCAAAGCAAGCAGTGGTCAAAATGTTATGCAATTGTGTCACTATATGTTGTCATAAGAGGTTTTGAAGTATGTCGTGTCCGTTTGGTCAAAATATGATTCAAATCACAGATTGAGTATTCAACGCTTTTGATTTTCTTTTAGGTCGAATTCTCTTTTAAGGCGAATGTAGTCCATGTATTTAAGCCCAGATTCCCTTTTAAGGCGAATGTAGTCCATATAATCAAGGTTTGCCTGGATATTATCTGTACCGCTATCTGAGTATGCCTTGAAAAAATCAGTGATTGTTACTCTTCTACGTGCAAGTTCTTCACAAAGACGTAACACTAAAGGAAGCCTTTGCTTATTTTCATTCTCAAATGTTTCCCACCATTTTTTAGCACGTCCCATTGTATTGTCCCAATCAAGCCAATATTTGACTTCAGCTATCTTTGTTTGTATCTGTTTATCTGTCCATTCTTTAGTACGTGAAATCTCTAATGATGGTAGAATTTTTTCTCGTAGCATTCGGGCTTGTTGATAAATTGACTGAGCCTTCTTATATTCCTCCTGTAACTCATAAAGATTGGCTATATTATCAAGAATTGTTGCAATAGCAGGATGTTCGACTCCTTGCGATCGCCTATTATCCTCCAATACTTGGAAAAATAAAACCTCAATTTTTTCATATCCTCCTAGTGACTGGTAGAGGAGGGCTAGTTCAGAAAGTTTAATGGCATTTTTGTTACTTTCATGATGTTGCTCCGGAAGTGCTATTGGTGCAATCATTTCATAAATGGCCTGATCTGAATGGCGAAAAACTGAAGCAAGCAAAAAGTTATAAGGTTGTGAAAGATTGTTAGAAGGAATGTCTAAATTCTTATTTTCTATCTCGATTTGCTTTCTGGATAAGTTGCTGTCTACTATGGAAAAATTCTCTATTCCTTCTAAACGCAATACATGAACTTGACCCAACCCATCACCTATAACAATAGTTTTTGCATCATCGGTGACTGCAAATCTATAGAGGGAATCCCAGGTCAAACTAGCAAGAGTCTTTCCATCTTGCCAATTCCAAATTTTTAAATTGTCTAGACGAGAAAATACAATCCATCTGTTATCTGGCAATACCACAAATTTTCCAACCTGAACTTCATGGTCTAAACTAGATATCTCCAACCCAGTATTCAAATCCCAAATTCTGAGACCATCATAAGATTTGGATATTACCTGCTTGTCGTCTGGTGTTATTGCCACAGAATTAATTTCATAATTATGCCCAATCAAAGTGAATTCCAGATTTCCACTCTCCAAATCCCAAACTTTAAGAGTCCTATCAGACGATCCAGAGATTAAGCGCTTACTATTCGGAGTAATCGCCAAAATATTCCCGATAAAGCTCTCTAATTTTTTCGTGCTTTCTTCGTCTGGAATCCACATAGTTCCAGTTCCTCTCCTTCGCTTTACAACACCTAAGGTATGGATTTCCGTTCCTTTTTCTAAATCCCAAACCTTCAAGGTGTGATCGGATGAAGCTGAAATGGCTTTCTTACCATCGGAAAAGACTGCTACCGAATGAATTGCTCCTTTGTGACCACTTAGGGTATATATTTCTGGACCATCGGGTGTACTCAAACTAGGTGTTATTAAACGAAACCAAGGATTTTTCCTTTCCTTAATTTGATTGAGTAAGGATTGAATTTCGTTGGCTTTATGGAACATTAAACGTCCATATAATTGTGTCGCCAGTTGATTGCTATCTTGAGCTAAAAAATTATTTGAAAGCTTTAGCGCACCTTGAAGTGATTTTAAGCTGGATTGCATTTGCTCAGAAATTCTGAGGTTAGATACAGATTGTAAATCATAATCTTCAATAATTGGAATAATTGACTTTGGACTTTCACTTAATAACTTGAATAGTTTATATTGAAGAAACTCAAATTCAGTTAAAACTTTACAATAATCATCTGCCATACCTGCATCTGATAAATGATAGGGTAAATTCAAAACATACTCTTTTTCTTCTGGAGATAAATCTTCAAAATTACTCACCACGCTCCCTCCTTAAAACTTCCTTTAACTTTTGCCAAACCTTCAACTCATTTTTAGCAATAAGTTGATGAATTCCTGGAATTGTTACTGGATGTTTCTCTAAAATATCTTGTCGATGCAAGAAATCTCGAAAACTAGCGTGATAGACACTGTAACGCTTCTCCTCCTTCATCAATTCATGTAAAAACTGCTCCCACTGTTTCAATACTTGCTGCACTGTATTTTCATCTTCACCAGAAAAATCACAAATCTTGCGACGCGAAACAGGTTCACGCACTTCTCCTAAAATATAGACAATCTTAATTTTTTCAACAGGCAAAGGATCTGCTGTCATACCCATACGTCGCCAGTGAAATTCATAGTAACCTTGCAGTCCTTGAGGGAATTGTTCTAGGGTTAAATCCCGATATAAACCACTTTCAATATCTAACAACACATAGCGCAAATACATGAAATTGGTTTCACTTTTTTCTACAATTTTGTCTGTAAATTCCGTAATAGTCTCTCGCCGTACATCAATTTGCTGACGCAAATTACTGCTACTATTAACCCGATTCCCAATATATGTCCTGACATCTCGCTCACTGTCTGTTTGCAGATCCAACAGATTGAGAGTTTGTATGGGTGCAAAACTGGTCAAGGGAACTTCTACACCCCTACGTCGAGTCAGAATAAAATACACTCCGTCAGGTAAATAAGCTGGTAAATAGAGAATATTCGCTGCATCTCTATAACTGGCTGCATCTACTTCATCCAGTGCGTCAACAGCAATAATGACCGCTTCACCGTCCCTTTTCTGCGCTACTTCATCCAACAATTGCCCCAAAAATTCTCCATCTCGCGTGGTATTGGTGGGTAAGGGATCGTAGTCAAGCTCATAGCGTTCAATCAATTGACGACAGACACCTTTCCCTTCGCCAATATTGACATTAAACTTACCCAATTGGAGAGCCAGTTGGTAATTATCTGTAGCACTTAACGCCTGAAGTAACTGGGATAACTCCGCTTCAGTATGATGATTCTTCGTAATTTTGTCAAAAATTACACTGATATCGTCTTTACTCATACTTTGTCAAGCTCATCTACTTTTTGAATTTAATCGTCTCCAAACTTTAATCGTTTGATCTCTTCCTCCACTGATTAAAGTCTCACCATCTGGACTAAATGCGATAGATGTAACACCTCTGCGATGTTGTTCGGGAAAAGTGTGTAATTTTTCTCCATCAACGAGTTTACCATTTCTCGTAAGTTTTTGTTTAATTTTAGACAATAAAGTATTTTATTTACTTAAAAAAATATTCGATCTACTTAAGTTTTTCTTAAGCTTCTTTACCTTTAATAATTTATCTCAAGTTTTTCAGTTCCTTCAAACAAAAGGCTATTTTTCCAAAGACATTGCTACAAAATATTCTTGTAGCAGCCTGTGAATGAAGCGATAGCGTCTGCTCACAAGCTAGAGGAAGAGGCTTCAATAGTCGAGGAACCGAGCATAATGCTAGGAGAGAAGATGTAGCCGTTGCGGTAGAGAATAAGACAAAGGACGAAATGTGCGATACAATACGTCCAAAAATGGTGCTTAAGTTTTGGTTGGAACTCATTTGCGTCTACATAGATCTTAGATTTTGTAATTAGGTAGTATGCTGTAAATTTGAAGCAGGGGCAGGGTATACAGATAGCTGATGCTGAAAGAATATTTGATTCAACTTTTTTAAATTCACCAGACTCACTTAATAGGAAGCTCATATCATGAATACGCCAGTTCCTTATTTAGCGATTGCCCAGAATTATGCTGATGGAGTGCGTGTATTGTTTGCTCCATCAGGCGAATCTACTGGCGAACGGGGAGGACGTGCTCCCACCTCTCCTCAAGAGTTAGCTGAGCAAGCCGAAAATCTATCGCCAGTGTCGGCGGCTCTAACCCAAGCTTTGGCGGTTCAGCGAACAGATGCTGATGCTACCGTGCGCTTTCAAGCATCCATCAGGCTACTGGCTAAAGCCCTAACTGACCTGGAAATCAGTGCCTACCTATTACAAGCAGCTAGAGACGAAGAAGAGGCAATGGTAACAAACAAAAAAATGACCAATCCGGCTGGTGGTAAAGTCATAAATAATATGTGTAAATTATTTTGTAGTTAGGAAAAAATATGGTGATGGATGTAGCAACATTAGCTAAGGACTTAACAGAGTTTCTAACTCCTGTCATACCTTTTTTAGTAGAAACAACCGAAAGGGTTGCTGCAGGGGAAGCTATAAAAAGATTAAGTGCTGCAGGGTGGGAGCAAGCTAAAGCCCTATGGGAAAAACTTAAACCCAGCATAGAAGCCAAACCCAACTTGCAGGAGGCGGTTCAAGACGTAGCACAGAATCCCCAGGATGAGGACGCACAGGTTTCATTGCGTCATCAATTGACAAAACTATTGAAACAAGATGCGGTTCTTGCTGCGGAGATAGCAAAGATTTGGAAGCCTCAAAACCCATTGCAGATAGGAAAATATAACTTCAATATTGGTACAGCCAAAGACTTAGCCATCGGCGATAACGCACGGTTAGTTAAGCCCACATTTAGCGGGAATGTCGAGGGTAGCTACATCGGCGTGGCTGGCGGTGATGTCGAAATTACTGCCTCACAGCCTTCTAGCGTTGATATTCGGTCAATGTTTGAACCCATCTTAAATCGGGTTCGCAGACGAGCGGTAGATCCTGATGTAGATATTACTGAGATTGTTAGTATTATTGACAACATTCGCAATGAAGTGAGATTGGGTGAAAAAGCTAATCTGGCAAAACTAGGGCGATGGTTGAAAAATCTAGCTGAAATTGCACCAGATATTCAAGAACCAGTCATTGCCATCTTAGAACGCCCTCATCCTGACATTGCTGAACCAGTACGTTTACTTGCTACCGATGCTCGAAAAATGAAATAGTTTGGAGAGCAGGATATGCAACGACTGGAGCCAGGACAACTTATTGAACGAGAACTTGCAGGTTGTGAAACCCACCGCTATGAACTAACCCTGATTTCCGATTGGTATTTGGAAGTACTAGTTGCTCCGCGAGACGTTAATGTATTTGTCGTGTTGTTTGCTCCTGATGGTCAGATGATAGTACAAGATGATGTAGCCAGCAAACAAAAAACTTTAATAAAACTGATAGTTGACCTTTCAGGAAATCATTTGCTAGAAGTACGTCCATTAGATGAAGCTGTTGCTGGGCATTATCAAGTACAGATAAAAGAGATACGAACAGCAACGGAACAAGACATCAATCGCTTTGCTGCGGAAGAAACCTTAGCAGAGGGTATGCAGCTATACAAAGAAAGAACAGTAGAATCACTGCAAAAGGCGATCGCAAAATTTCAAGAAGCTCGCTCACTCTGGCATACTGTAGGAAACGTGATTGAGGAAGCTCGCTCCTTAAACAATATTGGTGCGGTTTACAACGCTTTGGGTGAAAAGCAGCAAGCACTTAAATACTACAACCAAGCACTCCCACTCTGGCGTACTACAGAAAATTACCCTGGTCTTGCAGCTACTCTTAACAATATTGGCAAAGTCCACAATGCTTTAGGTGAAAAACAGCAAGCATTGGAATACTACAATCAGGCATTACCACTTTGGAAATCTGTAGAAGACGCAGCAGGAGAAGCTATCACTCTCAACAGTATTGGCGCAGTCTACTCCGACTTAGGCGAAAAACACCAAGCACTGGAATACTACAATCAAGCACTCCCACTGAGACGTACTGTGGGCGATCCTATTGGAGAAGCTGTTACCCTAAACAGTATCGGCTCTGTTTATTCCCACTTAGGTGAGAAACAGAGGGCATTAGAATACCACAACCAAGCACTGATGTTATTGCTTGCTGTGGAAAACATTTCCGAGACAGCTACAACTCTCAATGACATCGGCAAAGTTTACTTTGATTTAAATCAGAAGCAGAAAGCCCTCTCCTACTTCAACCAAGCACTCCCACTCCAGCAGTACACAGGCGATCGCGATGGAGAAGCAACTACCCTTAACAATCTTGGTATAATTTATGAGGCTTTAGGTAACAAGCAGCAAGCATTAGAGTGTTTTAATCGAGCACTGATTCTTTGGCGCACTTTAGAGAACCCAGCAGGCGTTGCTACCACTCTGAATAATTTCGGCAAACTTTACTCCAATTTAGGTCAGAAGCAGCAGGCACTGGAGTACTATCACCAAGCACTTTCCATGAGGCATTCTGTAGGAGACCGTACTGGAGAAGCTGTTACTCTTAGTAATATCGGCGTCATTTACTCCGATCTTGGCCAAAAGCAACAAGCACTCTCTTACTTCAACCAAGCACTCTCACTTAACCGTGCTGTGCAAGATTTGACTGGGGAAGCTGTGACTCTCAATAACATTGGCAAACTTTACGATGATTTAGGCGAAAAACAGCAAGCATTGGAGTATTACGATCGAGCACTACCAATCCTACGTGTTTTGGAAGATTGTGATGGAGAAGCCATCACTCTTAACAATATTGGCTCAGTCCATAGCGCTTTGGGTGAGAAGCGGCAAGCATTGGAGTACTATAATCAAGCACTACGACTGTTACCTGCTGTAGAAAATCCTGCTAATGTTGCCACGCTCCTTAATAATATTGGCGTAATTTACAACTATTTAGGTCAGAAACAACAAGCATTGGAGTACTATAATCAAGCGCTGCCAATCCAACAATCTTTAGAGAATCTTGCAGGTGTTGCCACCACTCTCAACAACATTGGTAAAGTTTACGAAGATTTAGGAGAGAAGCAGCAAGCATTGGAGTACTACAACCAAGCTTTACCACTTTGGGATGCCGTACAAGACCGTGACGGGAAAGCTCGCTCCCTTAACAATATTGGTAAAGTCTATGCCGATTTGGGCGAGCAACAACAAGCATTGTTGTATTACAACCAAGCACTATTACTTAGGCGTGCTGTAGAAGACCGTGCTGGGGAAGCTTCTAGCTTGAATAACATTGGTGCTGTCTACAACAGCTTGGGAGAGAAGCAGCAAGCGTTCTTACACTATAACCAGGCACTTTCACTCTGGCGTGCCGTGGAAGATCCTGATGGCGAAGCCCGTACCCTCAACAACATTGGTGGAATTTATCATAGCTTAGGAGAAAAGCAGCAAGCGCTGTTGTATTATAATCAAGCACTATCACTTAGGCGTACCGTAGGAGACCGTGCTGGGGAAGCCCGTTCCCTAAATAATATCGGTGGGATATACGACGATTTAGGAGACAAGCAGCAAGCGTTGTTGTATTACAACCAAGCACTATCACTTAGGCGTGCCATAGAAGACCGTGTTGGGGAAGCCCGTTCCCTAAATAACATCGGTGGAATCTACGATAATTTAGGCGAGAAGCAACAAGCGCTTTCATACTACAATCAAGCATTACCACTCAGACGTGCTGTAGGAGATCGGGCTGGAGAAGCTGTCTCTGTGCATAACATTGGCAAAGTTTACGAAGATTTGGGGGAAAAACAGCTAGCTCTAGAGTACTATAACCAAGCACTGGTTCTTCATCGTGAAGTAGATAATCCTGCGGCTGTTGCCGCTACACTTGGTAATATTGCCGTGCTTGAACGCGATCGCGGCAATATCAACCTAGCTTTAACTCAAATCAAGTCTGCGATCGAAATCATTGAGTCCCTACGTACTAAAGTTGACATATCCGATCTTCGAGTTTCCTACTTTGCCACCGTACAGGACTATTACGGACTTTACATTGACTTGCTGATGCAGCTACACCAACAAAATCCCGACGTTGGTCATAACGTTACCGCATTAGAGGTATGTGAACGCGCTCGTGCCCGCACTCTTTTAGAGCTACTATACGAAGCCAGCATTGGTATTCGCCAAGGAATAGACCCCACTCTATGTAATAAAGAACACCAACTTCAGCAGCAACTGACGGCAAAGACACAAGCTTTGCAACATCTGCTTAAAGGCAGACTCCCCAAAGAACTCCAGGAAGGAGAAAAAAAACTGGCAGAGACGTTCATAAAAGAGATTGCGTCACAGATGGCGCAGTTGCAGGAAGTCGAAGCTGAAATGCGCGTCAAAAGCCCTCGTTACGCAGAACTAAAATATCCCCAACCACTAAGTGCCCAAGAAATTCAGCATCAGTTGTTGGATAACGAAACCATTCTTTTATCCTATTGGCTTGGTGATGAGCGCAGTTACTTGTGGGCAGTAACACCGACAACTATTATGAGTTATCAACTAAGAGCCAGTTCTGAAATAGAGACAGCAGCGCAAGAATTCTACGAATACCTGACTGTACCCGAAAAGAGAGAAAAGCGGAAAAAGGCAGCCAAAGTGACAGCTACGCTCAGCCAAATGCTTCTCCAACCAGTAGCAGAGCAATTGAAACAAAAACGCTTGCTTATTTTAGGCGATGGTATACTACAAAGAATACCTTTTTGTGCGCTCTCGCTTCCTCAAAGTTCTGAATTCAAGCCGTTAATAGTCGAACACGAAATTGTGAGTTTGCCGTCAGCTTCGACTCTGGTTCAAATTAGAAGTGACCGAGCTCGGTTTGTTCCCCCTGACACAACAGTAGCAGTACTGGCAGATCCAGTCTTTGATAAAACAGATGAGAGGGTTACAGGAGGAGGACCTCCCCAACCCAGTTTTTTGCAACATCAAATCCCCTTACCCTTACCCTTACCTCCCCTGGAAAAGATAAGTAGAGATATAGGAAAAAACAACACAGAACAATTATTCTCGCGCCTGCCCTTCTCCCGCTTGGAAGCAGAGGAAATTAAGAAACTGATGTCTGAAATATCCTCCCTGATGTTAGCTTTAGATTTCGATGCCAGTCGTACAACCTTCACCAGTTCCCAATTGAGTCGGTATTCTTATATACATTTGGCTACTCATGGCTTTTACAACGATGTCCATCCAGAACTGTCAGGGATTGCATTGTCCCTAGTCAACAAACAGGGGCAAGAGATTGACGGTTTACTGCTAACACCGGATATTTTCAATTTAAATTTGCCAGCTGAACTGGTTGTTCTAAGTGCCTGTCGCACAGGAGTGGGTAAGGAGGTTAAAGGTGAAGGCATTGTAGGCTTGACAAGAGGTTTAATGTATGCAGGAGCGAAACGTGTGGTGATGAGTTTGTGGAGCGTAGAGGATGAAGCCACAGCAGTACTGATGGCGAAATTCTATCAAAAGCTGCTGAAGCAGGGGGAACCGCCGGCAAAGGCACTGAGAGCGACTCAACTGGAAATGTGGCAGCATAAACAGTGGCAAGAACCCTATTATTGGGCAGCTTTTATCCTCCAAGGGGAGTGGCATTAGAATAATTAGTAATTCGTAATTAAGCTATATATTACGTTTTATGTCAATTCGCCAAAATCGCCTTGCTGCCGAACAAGCTTTTGTAGAAGCAATGGAGCTCTACAGGCAAAGAACAGCACAATCTCAGCACCAAGCAATTCAAAAGTGGCAAGAATCACTACATTTGTGGCGGGAAGTAGGCGATCGCCATCAAGAAGCCCAATCACTCACTTGGATTGGGTTTGTCTACTCCAATTTGGGAAACCGACAGCAAGC
>JAWQFQ010000187.1:0-19191 GCA_035967975.1 Scytonema sp. PMC 1070.18 | reverse complement strand
GGGATCAACCAGTGCTTGAAATTACAGCCAACCACTTTTCAAACATCCTCTCAAAGACTCTGAACAATGGCTGTTAATTCAAAAATGCAGTAAAGGCTTGACAGTAAAAGTCGTAGCTTAAGCAATATCGTTACGCTTAAATTGTTCTTGTATGTTTAATGTTGTAATGCTTGTATAACAGCTTGATAGTGCTGATAGATATCTTTCTGGTCTTGCTCTTGAGAAATTCCTTCTCGGCTGTCTTGAAAAATCATATCGGCGTGACGACGTAGGGCTACTTTGTAATTAGGATAGCGGATGTGGTGGGCTATCTGAGCGATCGCCTCTAACAAGCGGAGTGTGACTGCTCTATCTTGGGTACTGTACAGGCGAATCTGGTTGAAAGCTGCATCAGTCAGTTCTGCAAAGGTGACTATTTCGGCAATAACACGCAGGTTATCATCTGAATCATAGCGGTAGGGCGAGGGAAAATCTATCTGAGCGAGACGAGACAGTCCAGCACTTAATCGGTCAATACAACGAATAGCGGTAAAGGGGTCATTGACAGCTGGAGACATGGCGCGCAGAGCAATTTCCACTAACTGCTCGATAGGAAACTCTACATCCTGCTGTTCATTGCGTTCTTTACCAAGTAAAAAAGCATCAACAATTTGCTTGGCGAGTTTTTTATTCAAACGGTCTTTATGCCATACAATAAGTAAAATACTACCTTGAATCACAAACTTTCCCGGTCGAGTTTTGAGGCGAAAAAGGAGGTTATGCTTACGCGCAATTTTCATTAATTTTTCGTTATCAATCCCTTGTAAATAACCACTGTCAGTAGCTACAATTTCACAAGATTCTGACTCAAAATTTGTTGGTATTTCTGCAACTCGTCGCTTGTCTTCTTCTTCAGATTGTCCAAAGTTTTTTGGAAATATCTGCTCTATTGTACGGTCTAAATCTGCACTCACTTCAGCAATGACGTTTGAGACTTGAATAATTGTAGATGCGTGATGAATAAAGTAAATGAGTACGCCAATACTGATAATTCCTAATACAATACCAACTGTGACTGATATCTGCGGTACAAAAATATTGTAGTCTTCTCCATGAATCACTCGCAAGACAAGCAACGAATAGATAAAAGTAGCAATAAATGTGCCAAGTACTACCTGATTTCCCGTATCTTGCATGAAATTACGTAGCAATCTGGGACCGAAGTTGGAAGCAGCGAGTTGAAGAGCAACAATTGTGATTGAAAAGGCTGTCGCAGTTACAGAAATCATCGAACCTGCAACGGCTGAAAGCACTGCTCGCGCACCATCTGGACCACCAGTGTAAATCCAACCCCATTTTTCTATTGGTCCATAATAGCCGTGACGGTCTAATGTTAGCATTCCAACTGCCAATATGATCGCCATCGCAGCCATTAAAGTTGGTATAAACCAATAGCTAGAGTGGAGCGAGTCCCACAGTTTCCCCAGCTTAAAGTTTTTCATCTTCAGTTTTTCGTTGGAGGATCGAGCACGCTGACATCCACAAGAGGAGTCGCATTGAAGTTTTGTTGCTGTAGTCGAGTTTGGATTGCTTGGGTAAGAAGCGATCGGATTTCCTCAGAGGATGCACTCACACCCGCTCGACGTTGCACATAGACTGTGGAAAGCAGCGTGTTCTGACCTTTGATATTAGCACGGGTAAAGCGAGCATTGGACTCTACTAAATTAACCATAGCATTGTCATCGACTACCTTTTGAATTGCAGCATTAGCCCTTTGAGCCAAGAAAGAGCGTTGCAAGTTAGGAGGGTTAATAAACTGCCATGTTAACAAGCCAGCTAATATTGCCACAGTACACCCTAACGCGACGGGAAACACCCAAGGTTTACCTCGTGGATAACGTACCCCTCGTGCTGTCAAGCCAAATACCCTGAATAATAACGTAGCTGTAACATTAATACCTACTAGTTGTAGAAACAGCAGAAACAAAGCATTAATAACCAAGTCCCATCTACCAATAGCAGCACCCATACCCACCAATCCAGCGGGAGGAGCTAACGAAGCTGCAACTAACATCCCGGTTGCTGCTCCAGATACCAAACTACTCCGCTCGGATTGAACTAAATTCAGCGCTCCAGCTGCTCCAGCTGCTAAAGGTAATAACACTGTCACTGAGGAAATTTGGCTAGTGTCAATCATCAGGGATGTCGCAATCTCCTGACGCATAATCAGACTGAGGGCGGCTGCGATCGCAATTGTGACTGCTAGTGCTGCAAAGTAACGTAATATACTACGCCCTAGCAGATAGCTATCACCTCTTGCAGTCGCAATTGCTGTATTCATCGCTGGTCCTGCAAATGGAGCAATCAGCATTGCTGCAGTCAGTAAGTAAATCGTGTTAGTATATAAACCAATCCAAACCACAAAACCCGCAACAGCTGCATAGGCCAAAAAACCCCGCCAAGAACCAACACTCTGTAAACTGGAGAGAAATATCTCTATCGGGCTGCGTTCCTCAACATTCGTAACTTGCTGTGGTGCGTCCTCCTCAGGAGGATGCAAAGGCATAACCCCTCTTGGCATCAAAGTAATATTAACGTCAGGTAGATGTTCAAGCTTTGAAAACAACTTTTCCACATTCCGATTAGAAACATAGACTAGCACTATATCAGTCTCTCGCTCACTACCTTGCGCTTCAAATTTAGCAAGATTCGATCCACCAAGAGACTTGGCGATATCAAGAACTTGTTTTCCGTCTCCCCGTGGTACTTGAACAATCAGTTGTCGCATAATCTCCTCCTAGCCTTCAACATCTCTCATCTCAGGAGGCTTTCGTCTCTAGCTAAGGGAATAATTGTGAATTTTGAGAGTAAGTTTGTAGTAGCGCAAAGAGCGCATGCATCGCAAATACAAACAAATTATCCCAGGAACTTTCAAGAAACACAAGGGTGTAGGGGCTTTCCGGTTGTTCGCCCTGATAGTGTGGGGCTATCCGTCTCGCTCACATCCACTTGTTCACGGGCGAGGAAGCTCGGTCTCGCTCACATCCACGCGTTCACGGGCGAGGAAGCTCGGTCTCTCTCACATCCACGCGTTCACGGGCGAGGACGCCCGTACCACAAGAAATATTGTCTGACTTTTTTCTTTGGAGCTACGCTACATCAATCAAAGACCCGTGAAATTGTAGCCAATCCCTATCATCAGCCCCACATCAGTTTCATCTAAAAAGGCTGCATTCACCCCTGCAGTTGCTGTAAAGTTGGTATTTAAAGGAACATCAATTCCACCAGAGAGCAAGAAGCCAACATCTGCATCGTCACTAGTCTCAATCGCTACACCGGCTCCAACGTATGGTGATATGGGAACAGTTTCTTGAAAAACATCTTCAGACTGCAAGTTGAAGTCATAGGTTAGAGGAATCAGAATCACGGGATCGTCTTCAACAGCCACTGATGGACGTACAGATACAGTTCGTGTCAGCCCAATTTTGCTAAACACCATAAAACTACCTTCCCCTATAGCGGAATCACCACCCAAACCAATGTTACCGCCAATACCAATATAACTGGAGCCGCCACGAGTCGTACGACCTGGGGTAACATCCACTTGCGCCACTTCAGTTTCGGAAGTTTCAGAAGGAGTCGGTTTTGCTGAGTGAGAGAGTAAATCTGTTGCTTGTGTTGAAATTGTACCGGGAGTCGGTACAGTTTGTGCTTGAGCGGATAGCCCACCTCCGAGAAGTGCGATCGCACAGACAATAAATCCACTAGAAAGACTTTGTGACAAAATATTATTCATTTGTTAAGATTCCAAAACAATACGACGAAGATGATCTTTCCCCTACACACCACACCTCTCTGACGCGATAGTCGGGGAACCTATTCAAGGTAGTGGCTCCCCTACACCCTATTTCAAGTTCAGGTCAGGTGGTAGCAAAACTTTATTCACAGCATGGATGATACCGTTAGTTGCTTGAATATTCGGCTGGATAACACTCGCATCATTGACTGCAATTTGATTAGTAGCAGAATCAATTTGAACATTAAGAGGACTGTCTGCAAGGGTTTTCAGTTCGCCACGTTTGAGTTCATTAGCAGTTATTTGTCCTGGAATGATATGATACCTCAAAATCCTCGCCAGCGTTTCTCGATTCTCAGGCTGAAGCAGTCTTCTCAAAGTTTCTTTAGGTAAAGCAGCAAATGCTTGGTCTGTGGGAGCAAAAACTGTATAAGGACCTCCGGATGAAAGAGTGTCTGCTAGACCTGCACTTTTTAATACAGTACTCAAGGTTGTAAAGTTTAAAGTAGAAAGGGCGTAAATAGTACCAGCGTCACCAGGTATTTCTGTAGTAGTGTTTGAAGTGGTTGTTGTCGCAGAACCTTGAGTCTGTGATGTACGAGTCGTTGAAGTAGCTGTGGTCGCAGAACCTTGAGTCTCTGATGAGCGAGTCATTGGAGTGACTGTGGTCGCAGAACCTTGAGTCTCTCTATTTTGGGTAGTTTGACTGACATTATTATTAGGAGTCACAATATAATTAGCTGCTGTCGTATTGTTTGCAACTGGTTCCAGGCTTCCTTGCTGTACTAGGGCTTGATATAGAAGTGCAGCGGCTTCTGCACGAGTCAGAGTTTGTTGGGGATTGAGGACTCGTACATTTGGATAGTTGACCACTAGATTTGCTTCAGTAGCAGCAGCTAAGGGGTTTGTTGCGTAATCTGGAACTGCTTCAGCATCTTGATAGTAATTGTTGAGAATTTCTGAGGGCGAACCTTTAGCAGACAAACGTAAACCTGTGGCTAAAGCAGTGACTGCTTGTACCTTAGAAATTGGTTGCTCTGGTAGAAACAATCCACCAGCGTAGCCTTCCATAAATCCTGTTTGAAAGGCTTCTTGAATAGCAGGAGCCGCCCAGTAGTTTTTAGGAACATCTCGAAATCCTTCTGAAGCTAACGGACGAACTTGATTCTGGTTAAAGGCATTGGCTATCATAGTAGCAAACTCAGCACGTTCCACAGGTTCTTGTGGTTTAAAAGTTCCATCAGGAAAGCCTGTTACTATGTTTCTTTGAGCGAGAGCTTGAATAAATGGTTGCGCCCAGTAATTAGCTGGAATGTCAGAAAAGCTATCTGTTGTAGTTGGGCTTGGAGATGGAGACGTTGTTTGTGCTATGACGGGAGTAGAAATTGCGATGGGAGCAAGTGTGCTTATTGTCATAGCAACCGATAAAAAAGCAGCGCTCCTTGATGACCATCGTAAGAAAGTATACATTGAAAATATCCTCAAAATTTGAAGTTGGATTTTAAAACTTGCTTTCAATAGAATCCCAATATTAGGGTGTGGGATAAGAAGGTAAAATATTTAACGAATCGTATCAAATTTAGTAGCATCTGAATGATTAAAAAACCGCAGAGGACACAGAGGACGCAGAGAGATAGGATAGAGGAATGATTATAAGACAAACGGATGTGATATGACGAATAAAATTAGAGGATGTTTGAAAAGTGGTTTGTTGTAATTTCAAGTACTGGTTGATCCCCCCTAGCCCCCCTTAAAAAGGGGGGAGAATCTCTAACGGTCCCCCTTTTCAAGGGGGATTTAGGGGGATGTGAAATGTGCATGCTACTGACAAGAAGACTTTTAAAACATCCTCTTAGACTAATGTTATGTATTATGGCTATATGTCACAGGATTTTATCTTTATGGTAAACAATAATAGCAATTGAGTAAAGTTTTTTCCAATTTCGTAAGAAGAAATAGGCATTACACAATTAAAAGATGATTTAGCTATTTGATGCTATGGTTTGTTTCTAAATCATTTCAAATGTGTAACGCCTAACAATCAGTGAAAGAGGAAGTTGAGGTTAAGTTGATGAACGTCAGTTAATTAGCTTAACTGGTTCTAATTTAAAGATATCTTGAGAAAGTGGAAAAGTCGTGGAGATTTGACCATAGATGCTATATTTTTTAATGAAAAGTTTGTTTGCGATCGCAATTGGTAGAAAACTCTAACTCTTGGTGTAACTGTGTAACAAGTTCACATAACCTCTGAGACTGAGCTTGATTGAGAGAATTTATATCTGTTAGTAGAATATCTTCTATTCCTTGCGCTAGTTGCGAAGCAATGGTAAAGCCAAAGGTTCCCAAAGCACCGGATAGCTTGTGTGCTTCTTGCTTAGCTCGAATCAGCAGTTCATTGTCAAACTTCTTTTGCTTTAAAGACTTAACCATCTGTTCTAATACAGATAACTGAGCGCTAATTTTAGCTTTGAATTCCTTTTTCCCTTGAGTTACTGCTAGCAGAATATGCTGTTGAGTGCTCACAGACTTGGTATCTATCTCAGGTGATAAAGAAGTATCAGATATTGGTTTTTCAAAAGATATTGGCTTTAACCGATAACCTAATCCATACACTGTTTCAATAAAATCTTTCGGCGCTCCTACGGCTATCATTTTTTGCCGCAAACTTTTAATATGAGACTTAATAGTGTTCTCTTCAGGTTGATCGTCAAAAGTCCAAAGATTTTCTATGATTGCACTTCTACTAAATACCCGTTGATTGTTACGTAAAAAAAGCTCCAAGATAGCATACTCTTTTGGGGTGAGATGCAGAACTTGACTGTTGTATGTTACTTCATAACTACTTGGTTCTAAGCACAAATTTCCCCACTCTAGAACGGGAGGTAATGCAGAATGACCGCGACGCAATAAAGCTCGAATTCGAGCTGTTAATTCTTGAAAATCAAAAGGTTTAACAACATAATCATCTGCTCCAGCATCTAAACCTATGACCTTGTCTTTCCTGGAATTCTTTGCTGTTAGCAAAAGAATTGGCATTTGATAACCTTCTCGCCGTAATTTTCGACACAAACTAATACCATCTACCTTTGGTAAGATGACATCAAGGAGAATTAAGTCACAACCAACTAAGGTTGCGAATTCCCAGCCAGCTTGACCATCACCAGCAACACTCACCACATAATGTTGTTTGCTTAGGGCTGCTGCGAGAGGTTTTGCGATCGCTTCATCGTCTTCCACGAGTAGAATTTTCATGCTGACAACATAAGCGTTCCAACTTTTTACCTTTACCTTATTGTACTAGTACAGCATGACGAAAATAAAGCAACCATTTGGAGGAGTTAAAAAGCTGACAACGTAAGTCTTCTTTCTTTTTAATGTGTGACTTTTTACTTTTGCCTTGTTGTACTAGTTCCAGATGGACTCAATTCTTGCTAAAATTTAAATCCCTCCTTGAGATGTTGACTATGGTTCGTCAGATGCTGTAGCTACGCGATCGCGTCCCTCTTGTTTAGCACGATACAATGCTGCATCAGCGGCTTGAATCACAGCTTCTCCTGTCAACCCATGTTCTGGAAAACAAGCGACACCCATAGACAAGGTAATAGCACCGAGAAGTTGATTGCGATTCTTCATAATCAAATGTTTCACGTTTTCCCGAATTTGTTCAGCCCTCTGTGTTGCTGTTTCTAAGGATGCTTCCAAGAGAATCAAAACCATTTCCTCTCCACCGTAGCGACAGACGATATCCGATCCCCGGACTTGTTGCTTCAAAAACGTTCCCAATTCCCGCAAGACTGTATCACCTGCTTCATGACCGAAGGTATCGTTAAAACGCTTGAAATGGTCAACATCAATCATAATGATCCCCATGCTTTGTTGCTTGCGTTCAGCACGACAAAGTTCGCGTTCCAGAGATTCCTCTAGATAATGACGGTTGAACAGCCCGGTGAGAGCATCGCGAATACTTTGCTGTTCAAGTGCTTCGTGTAGTTTTAAATTAGCTAAAGCCAAAGCAATGTGTTCTGCAACCGTTACCGCCAGCTGTTGTATTGCGGGGGTGATAAGTCCTTGTTCGGGAGAACTTAAATAAAGTATCCCCATTGCTTCCCCTTGTGCCATCATGGGAACACACAGAGATTCAGCGTAGCATGCTTCATGGTGGATATGCTTACACTGAAGATTGCTGTGCAACTTATCTACCCGATGAACTCGTCCCCGACGCAACGCCCAGCATTCATTGGGTGTAAACACTTTCTGGCTGTTGAGCATCGCATCACCCCAAGTAGCAACAGCGTCTACCAAACGTTTTGAGGAATTAATGACAAAAACACCGCCTGAGAGTTCGGGAAATAGGGGTTGGACTAACTGCGAAAGCACGTCGTATGCTTCTTCTACCGTTAAGCAAGCTTGTAAAATCTCGCTCATCTCACCAAGCATGGCGATTTCAGTATTCCGTCGTTCCAATTCCTGAACCCAAGCTGTGAGTTGTGTATTAGCTCGTTGTAGTTCGGCTTCTGATTTTTTGCTTTCTGTAATATCTCGTGCTGTAATGGCGACGCCGTCAGCTAAAGGTACAATTTGATACTGAATCCATTCGGCTTTGATGTTTGGTATTGAGACGCGTAATTCTTTGTGCAAGACCTTTTGAGTTTCAACAACATGCACGCACTTGTCAAAGCATTTGCTCGTATAAGTTTCTGGAAAAAGTTCAGACAATTTTGCACCAATCACTCTCTCCCGATAAGCCGAAATCAAATCCTCGGCTTTTGAGTTTAAATTGACTAACGTGAAATCCACTATGCGCCCAGTCTCATTTCGTACACTTTGCAAGACGAAAAAAGCATCCAAACTTCCTTCCGCAGCCGCCCGAAATCGAGCTTCGCTATCTTTTAGAGCTTGTTCCGCACGCTTATAATCCGTAATATCTAACGCAACTCCTCCCACTAAGCATTGGTCTGTCTGACTGGAAATGGGAAATCTACACACTAAGAATTCACCTAAGGTACCGTCTTTACGAAGAGCTGACTCGACTGTTTCTAAAACTTGATTGGTCTGAACAACATACTTGACCCGATCGATACTTAGTTTTGCAGTCTCAATGAAACAGGCGTCGCATACTGTTCCATTGATCGCACCACTACCCATGAACTGCTGAAACACACGCTCATATGTTGTATTGTGGTATAATATATGTCCATCACCATCTGTCATCCACTTTGCAGCTGGACTGTGGTTCATGAATGCTTGGAAACGAGCCTCACTTTCTTGTAACGCTATTTCTGCGGCTTTGCGATCGCTATTTTCAACGAAGACAATCCCAATCCTCACGGGTTGATTATCGCGATCGTGAATGGGAAAGTAAGAAGTCAGCCAGGTTCTTTGTACTCCCGGTTGCTTGGGTGTTTCACCACTTAGCTCGCAACATAAGACAGGTTGACCTGTGGTTAACACTTGTTGAAAGACTTGTACTTGTTTGGGTGCCAAGTCTGGTAAAATTTGCCAGGGTGTCTTACCTATATGTGCTTCTTGTGATATGCCATTCATTTCTGCTAAAGCTTGATTGACTAAGGTGTAGCGCATTTGTTCGTCGAGAACGGTCATACCAACAGGAGCACATTTGATAAAACCATCTAGCAGTTGTTGCTTTTGTAATAATTCTTGCTGTAGGTCTTTACAATCGCTGATGTCTTCTATCATCGCTAAAAATAACGGCTTTCCATTTTGCTCCCGCATCACGGAGACTGTGAGTGTGACCCATACAAGCAGTCCGTTCTTTTTAAAAAAGCGTGTCTGAATCTTATAGTAAGGAATTTCTGCCTTTAACAATTGCTCTGCTAACTGCTTATCTATACTTCTGTCATCTGGATGTATGATATCCGTCATTTCCTTCTGTGTCAGTTCTAACTCTGTATAACCCAGAATTTGACACAGCATGGGATTGACTTGTACGATTTGACCGCTCAAGCTAATAATTGCTATTCCTAAAGAACCCTCTTCAAAAATTTTGCGGAACCGTTCTTCACTTCGATGCAGGGCTTTTTCTGTTTTCTGGAGAACACTGATATCGTTGGCGATTTCCGAAATTCTGATTGGTCTACCACCTAAATCCCACTGAACCATCCAACGACTATGAACTACAACTTTAGCGCCATTATGTTTGGTTTGCAGAATGTCGCCTTCCCATTGTCCTGTCTCAAACAATGTTCTATTGATGTCTGATAATGGAAGTGGAAATTGACTTTGCAGGAGTTCGTGGGCTTCTTTTCCTACAGCTTCTTCTTTAGAGAAGCCATAGAGTTCTTCAGCACTATGATTCCAAAAAGTAATTATACCATTCAAATCTTTGGTGATAATAGTATCTTGAACCAAATCAAGTAACTCTGTTTGCTCTCGCAGTTTCCTGTGTTGTCGTTCCCGTTTAAACAGTTCTCGTTGTAATCGTTCGTTGATTTCAATGAGTTCTTCAGTACTTTCTTGGAGTTTCTGTTCTAACTCATCCTTAGCTTTTAGCTGTTTCTCTGTATCAACTTTTCGGGAGGTGATATCAATAATCGTTCCCATCATGCGCGTGGGTCTCCCTTCGTTATCATATAAAAACTTACCCTTTGCTGTTATCAAACGAATATTTTTATTACTCCAAAGCACTCGTATATCTTCGTTGTAGCTTGTTTTATTTTCCCGTGCGATACTCAGTGCTTGTGTTACTTTTTCGCGATCATCTGGATGAATACAGGTAAAAAATACATCAGGATTGAGTTGAAAAGTTCCTGGTTCAAAACCAAATATCCGTTCGTACTGTTCGGAAACCGTTAATTTATTAGTGACTAAATCCCAGTCCCAGATTCCTATTTCTGCAACATCAACAGCCAGTCTCAATTGCTCTTCACGCTCAGAAACCACTAATGAAGCTTTTCTTTGAATAGCTTGTGTTTGCTTAAATAAGTTAACAAACAGTGACACTTTTGAAACTAAGATTTCCGGTACTATTGGTTGAAATAGGTAATCTACTGTACCCAGCTCACAACCTTTAAAAATTGAGGTGACGCCATAGTTAAAGGCTGTCAAAAAAATAATTGGCGTTTTTTGATTCTTCCTGTGCTTCCTAATTAACCCTGCTGTTGTCAACCCTTCCATACCAGGTATTTCAACACCAACTATGATGACAGCAAATTCTTGGTGGAGAACACAAGATAAAGCTTCCTCTCCAGATTGGGACTTGACCAACTTCTGTGACATCGGCTTCAATATCTCTTCCAGAAGCAGTACATTATCTGGATTATCACCCACTATGAGAACATCCGCCCTATGTTCAGGTTCTCTATACTCGCTACCCGAACAGAGTTCTAATTGCTGATTTACTTGAACTGGATAGTCCCTAATCATATCATAACCACTCAGTCTCGTCTAATTCATCCCCAATATGGCAAGGGCTTTGTAGTAGCAGTAAGAGAATAGACCGATAGTGAAAACAGAGAACTTCACCACAACGAGTGTTGATGTTCTTTGGAATACCTATTAATCATTCTCATTATTGATCGCGTAATTGCCTTAAAGTTTCAGCTTTCAAAATTAACGATAATTTTATGTAAGCTACTTGTTTATATTATGCTTGATAAGAATCTCAGTTAAATCCCGTAGAACGCTGTAAAAGTCAGTCCCAGGTATGTATTCGCATAATTCTGGAGAAAAGATTAAGAAAATCATGAGAAATTATTGTTAATATTTCGTCCATAGTTGATTGCTTCAGAGTAATCACTAATCATTTTGTATTAAAAATATTACCCTGATTTTTGTATATTGTGTACGTATAAGAATTGTTTCTTCATAAAAACCAACTCTTGAAAAGAAAAATTATAAAGAAAATATTAAGCAGGTCTTGCTACTTCTGCATGGAATGCAGATTCAGAAGAGTCAGTTATGTATGCTTGAAATACTGGACTTTAAAAAACAGATGTTTTTCTTAAAAAAATCTTAAAATTTAGTAAACAGCATAATTTGTTTGATAGAAATAGAGTTTTGATTAGTACTTAAGAAATGGCACTAAAAGCTATTGTTTAAAAAATATGAGATTTATTACGTTCATTTAACTTCCTAAACTTAAGAAATATTTTATAATTCATTTTAAGGTTTTCTTTATTTTCACGCGTCTCTTTTGAAAGAATCTAGAGTCCCTGGCAAAGTATAGTTAAATACTTGTCGGTTAAGAAGAAATTAGAAACCCGGTATCTTGGAGATACCGGGTTTCTGGCGGGTTTGTGACACCTCAAATATTCAAAACCTACGCCAATACTAAGTAGGTTTTCAGCCAGATAAATTTCACAAACTAAAGCTAAAGTCAGATTTATCTGACTAAATATGGTTTTTAACCCGTTAAAACGGGTTTAAGCTTGAGCGCCCAAATTTTAATTTAGGGCTTAACCTTCAGCCAAGGATAATCGGTGTGGACTTTAATTTGGAGGGGGAACTTCTATGGGTTGGGGTTCTCTAGATACAGTTGGAATCAGTGGAACGGGAATTTCTACGCTCTTAGAATTCACTTGAGACGGAGATTGGGGACGGAATTCTACAACATTGCGTTTGATAGTAATATCGTAATTACCGAAAAAGTCATGTCCTAGCAGCCCAGTGTCTAACTCTGTCCCTGCGATCGCCACTGGAACTCGGCTGATCTCAACCCCACCTACTTTTATAGAATTGACATAGCCAACAGGAAATTCTACTGCTTTAGAACTAGCGGTATTCGCCCTAGCTTTTGCGACTGGAACGACTCCCAAAGCCGAAGCCATTTTTTGAGTAATGACTGTACCGCTCGCTCCTGTATCTACAATCATCTCAAAATTTTGATTCCCGTTGAAAGTCACTTCAATAATAGGTGTACCAGCAACCCGGCGTTTGATGGGGGCTGTATATATCGGTGGTTCGTTTTGACGTTTGACTGGTATGGGGATCGAATCCGCTTTTGTTGATTCAGGACTCTCTACAGAGAATTTGGGTATTGGTGAAGGTTTTTCTGGTGGGAGTGCGGGTGAGGACGGTTTGACTATCTTTTTTGGTTCCGGTTCATCCTGTTCTACCGTTGTTGTTGGGCTGAGAGCTGCAATTTTCTCTGGCTCCGGTAGAGGTGGAGGTGTTACAGATTGATTAGCTCTGCGTACAGCATATTTGAACTGTTGCTGATATTCTGCGATTTTCCCTTGAGCATTGCTAAAATAGGGACTTTCAACTGACACTTTCTTCATCAGCGCGATCGCATCTTGTAGTTCAGTTGCTACCAAATTCCAGTCATCTTTTGATTGAGCAGACTGACTGATGGTAAAAGCGCCGATAGCTTTATCTAGACCTTGCTCAAAATAACTCAGTTCTAGCTCGGGCGGTTGAGTGACTAGCTCCGGTTTGGGAGTGGGAGCAGCTGGTGTTGTTGCGGCTGAAGAAGCTGGGGTAGCGACACTCTTTTCATTATACACAAACTGCTCATCTTCACGGAGTGCGGTCGTTTGTTTGTTCTTTTGACAAGCAACGGTCGCGACCAGCAGTGTAGATGAGAGAAGAATTAACGCTGTACGAGATAAAATAGGCTGAAACATAATTACTTAGAATTATACCCTTTTTGGGGCTAATGAATCTAATATCGCTGTTTCTATTTAAAGTTTGCGCCTTCTACATTTTTAAGTTTTCATTAATTATGTTAAGAGTAAAAACAACTTATTTGTGGCATAATCTTTCCTCGCAGGTTCATAAATTAGGGTGTGGGGTATAAGGGGGAGCTTTCTTGAGCAGGGGAGGCTATGATTTTCTTTAAAGCTCTACACCCTACACCTTACACCTCTACACTAACGTCGTATGTCTTTTTCTGATACAGTATCGGCTATTCTTGTCCTAGAAGATGGAACCACATATCGCGGTTGGTCTTTTGGTGCAACTGGAACTACCCTAGGAGAGGTAGTATTTAATACTGGTATGACAGGATATCAAGAAGTGCTGACTGACCCAAGTTACTGCGGTCAGATAGTAGTTTTTACTTATCCTGAATTGGGAAATACTGGGGTCAATCCAGAGGATGAAGAATCAGAAAGACCACAGGTACGGGGTGCAATTGCTAGGAATATTTGTACCCGACCTAGTAACTGGCGATCAACAAAATCATTACCTGACTATCTCAAAGAACACAGAATTCCAGGAATTTATGGAATTGATACCCGCGCATTAACCCGGAAAATACGGATGTTCGGGGCAATGAATGGTGGTATTTCTACAGAAATTCTAGATGAAACGGAACTGCTAGCTCAGGTACAAGCAGCACCCAGTATGAAGGGATTGAATCTTGTCCGCAATGTGTCCACTCAAAAAATATATGAGTGGTCAGAACCCACAAACCCAGTTTGGGAATATAGTCCGGTTGGGACAAGAGATTCTGAAGAATCTTTTACTGTTGTTGCTATTGACTTTGGTGTAAAACGTAATATTTTGCGCCGTCTAGCGAGTTACGGCTGTCGTGTTATTGTTGTTCCTGCTGATACCCCACCGGAGGAAATTCTCAAATATAATCCAGATGGGATCTTTCTTTCCAACGGTCCTGGCGATCCGGCGGCTGTTACCGAAGGTATTGCAACAGCAAAAGAACTGCTTGAGGCTCAAAAACCTATGTTTGGGATCTGTTTAGGACACCAGATTATAGGTCATGCGCTTGGGGCTGAAACATTCAAACTCAAATTTGGTCATCGTGGTTTGAATCAGCCTGCGGGTTTACAAAAAAGAGTCGAGATAACTAGCCAAAATCACAGTTTTGCAATTGACCCAGACTCTTTACCCAGTACTATTGTGGAAGTCAGCCATCTCAACTTAAACGATCGCACTGTCGCTGGGGTTCGTCACAAATCTTTACCTGTGTTTTCTGTGCAATATCATCCAGAAGCAAGTCCCGGTCCTCACGATGCGGATTACCTGTTTGAGCAATTTATCCAACAAATGCGATCGTCTCGTGCATCCAGAACAGCAGAGGTGCGGTAAAAATGGGAAAGGGTGTAGGGGTGTAGGGGTGTAGGGGTGTACGGGAGAAAAAAATAATTTTTTTCTCAATTCCCAATCACCCTCAATCCCCAATTCCGAATTCCGAATCCCTAAACCCCAATCCCCAATAAGTTGTAGACAACTTACACTAAAACCATCTATACTTGAGCGTTCACCATACCAAGAGGAGGGAGTTATTGCTGATCCACTTAATCTAACTGTAAGCCTGAGAGGTACTCGTGAACTTCGGGATAACTGTCAGCTATTCCGCCTCACAGGTTTGTTAGACGCCTTTTCTGAACCGACATTTCGCAAGGTGCTTAGTAGCAAGCTCGACGAGGGACCAAAGCACATTATTCTGGATCTCTCACAAATCGATTTTGTAGACAGTTCCGGCTTAGGTGCTTTAGTACAGCTAGCTAAACAAGCGCAAAACTCTAACGGCTCTTTGCAAATTGTCACAAATGCACGCGTTACTCAGACAGTTAAGCTTGTTCGCCTAGAGAAGTTTCTAGCCCTGCAATCATCAGTAGATACAGCTCTTGAGAACATCAAGTCGTCTTGATTGCTTGACGTATGAGGACAGTATAGCTATCCAATACCCAATCTGGATTCTGGATAGCTAAACTCTTACAACATTTATAGGTGTAGAGGTGTTTGCTTCTTTCATAACGAGTTGCGATCGCTTTTATGAAACTGTGGTCCACCAACTGTATTGGGCGGGTGGGGACGCCCGTACCACAAGATATAGGAATACAATTTGATTCTTGAAATGATTTGCGTAGGTAGGCAATAGGCAGAAGGCAATAGGCAATAGGGTTCTAAAAGATTCAGGTGTACCGAGTTTTGTTCAAAAATCAAATAGGAGTCCTATAGTTAATTTATTTTTAGGAAATCCTAACCCCTGACCTCTGACCCATCACCCCGGAAAGCTGATAATTTAAAAAATGAAATCTAAAAAAAATATTTATAATTGATAGAAGAAATTTTTAGTATGCTACAATAGATGTATAAAGGTTTAACTTTACAACCTCACAGTATTCTATCCACTAAGAAAGTATGTTTGTTTTTTGATCCCTGGTTCCGAGAGCAGGCTCTTTGTGGATATATGTTCACGATAGCAGCCTGAGCGGACAAAATGGCAACTAAAAATTGAAAAAGCAGTTAAAATTGGTGAGTCATTTTTTTAGCATTGATGATGCTGAGTTAAAACTGCGCGGCAGTCTTGAGGGTAGAAAAATTCAGTCTCCCAAAAGCAGCCTAAAAAATTATAGCTTGCGAGGAAAGATAGACTTGTGACATCAAAGGAGGACGACTTATTAGATGAACCAGATGAACCACAACAGGATTCATTGTGGTCTCAGCTTTTAAGGCAAACAAAATTGCAATTGAGTCAAGAGGTTTCACAAGCACAACTGCGCCAAATTTCTCCCACGGCTTTAGCCTATTTAGGGGATGCGGTCTACGAACTCTATGTCAGAATGTTTTATCTGCTACCACAAGAACGACCAGAAATGTACCACCATTTGGTAGTCACACAGGTGAGAGCAGAAACGCAAGCAAAAATGTTACGCTCCCTATCTCCTCACCTGAGGAGCACTGAGTTAGAGATTGTCCGACGCGGTCGCAATGCTGCTAATAGACGTCCCAAACGGCTCGATCCCGAAACTTATCAGCAAGCTACGAGTTTAGAAACTTTAATTGGTTATCTTTATCTTACCGACTTTCAGCGTTTAGCCGAATTGTTGCGGAAACTTGACCTGGAAAGGTAGCGAGATGGAAAATCTTATACCTGACAGTAGATAGAGTTGGTTCGCGCTTCTCAAGGTCAAAAAGATGCCAAACACAAACTCTACCATATACTCATATGACTAATAAACAAAGACACATCAAACCTCCCAAGACGAATGCAAAATCAAATAGTGACCAACCCTTGATTAAAAAGGGAAAGCGCGTCATATCGCGACGCCCTCCTGTAGTCAAGGGAGACCAAATAAACTCCGTTCGCCCCCACCCTAACCGGGATATATCTGCTCCCTCCCCATCTTCTCAAGCATCAGAAGAACGGGATCTACTCTATGGTCGTCATCCAGTCCTAAGTGCGTTGGAGAGCGATCGCCGTCTCAACCGCATCTGGATTACATCCCGTCTCCGCTACGACCCTCGCTTTCATTCACTTATTCTTCGGGCGAAGGAAAACGGTACAATTATTGATGAAGTAGAACCAAAGCGCCTAGATCAAATCACCGAGCAAGCCAACCATCAAGGAGTGGCTGCACAAATTGCTCCCTATGACTACGTCGATTTGGTCGATCTCATTGAACAAGCAAAAACTGTGAATGATCCCGTGATAGTCGCAGCTGACGGAATATCAGACCCCCATAACTTAGGAGCAATTATTCGCACCGCAGAAGCAGTTGGCGCTCAAGGATTAGTCATTCCTCAACGTAGAGCATCTGGTATCACTTCCACAGTGATGAAAGTGGCGGCTGGTGCTTTAGAGAATTTTCCTGTAGCTAGAGTGGTCAACTTGCACCGAGCTTTAGAAGAACTGAAAGCTGCAGGCTTTTGGATTTACGGTACAGCATCGGACGCAAGCAAACCTCTGCACGAAACAAATTTCAGTGGTCCTATCGTTTTGGTTATTGGCTCTGAAGGCGAAGGTCTGAGTATTTTGACACAACGCTCTTGTGATTTTCTAGTGTCCATTCCCTTACATGGCAAGACTCCTAGTCTGAACGCTTCCGTAGCAACTGGTATGGCACTGTACGAAATTTATCGTCAACGTTGGCTGAATAAGTTGCATTTCGACAAATTACAGTCCATCCCTAAAAACTCCGGGTTAAAGGGTGGGATCAACGGTGGCGTGGGCGTTGACCGTTAACAGTTGACTGCTGGTAGTTGACAAAAGATACTGTCACCACTCAGCAGTTAATCGTTAAATGTTAACAAATTTGAAAAAATTCTTTGAAAAAAGACGAGTAAACAGAGTATAAACAAATGTAAAAAGCAAAAAAGTAGCAGCGCTTTTTTACTAAAACACTGTAACCACATTTAGAAATCGGCGAGAACCATGAAAACTGTTTGGGATAATTTTAAGGAACTGTTAATTAACGTATTCCAAGGCGTTGGCTTCGCTTGGTGGGTGGAAATTGTTACACAGAATCCCCGTTGCACCTACTACTTTGGACCATTCCTCAGTTCTGCGGATGCTCAAGTTGCACTTAAAGGATATGTGGAAGACTTGGAACAAGAAGGCGCACAAGGAATTTCTGTGAATGTCAAGCGTTGCAAACCAGATGCATTGACAATTGCTGATGATTTGGGGGAACGAATTGACCGCAAAGTTCAGCCTATCTTTAGCGGTCAAATGTAATAAGGCTAATTGCTAATTGCTAATTGCTAATTGCTAATTGCTAATTGCTAATGGAAGACGATCAATTGACTGTTAACCATTAACCATTAGCCATTAACCATTAGCTATTAGCCATTAACCATTAACCATTAACCATTAGCCATTAGCCATTAACCATTAGCCATATTAGTTCTCACTTGAGGATGTTTCTCAAGCCAATGGTCTATATCGCTTAGTACCTTGTCAGGAATTTCCCATGGGAAAAGATGAGCAGTGTGGGGGTAACATTGCCAGTGGCTGTTTTTAAGGTATCGAGATGTTTCTAAGCTAGACTCAACCGTAATGTGACGGTCTTCAGTACCAGCCAGTACTAAGCAGGGACATTGAATTTGTTCTAGATCTGCTAATCGGTTATACCCGTCTCGCAGTGCAGTATAAAGAGCACGAGTTGCAAAGGCGGACGTTTGTAAATAAGCTGGGACTCCGTATTTTGCTATGTAACCGTAAGCAGTGGGCGTGTGTTGTTGAATGAGGTAACGAAACAGAGAACGTTTACCAAATGTGTCAATATTCCACTGCCAGTCTGATTTTATACAACTAAAAAGTGCCGCTATACCAGTGTATAAATTATCTTGCCAATTTACGGGTGGGTGATTACCTCTGGGACGGGCTGCTGTTGCTACTAAAATGAGTCCAGTCACTCGCTTGGGTAGTCGCAGTGCTAATTCCATCGCTAGAATTCCACCTAACGACCACCCTAAAATGAGACACTTTTTGACTTGCAAGCGGTCTAAAAGGGTCTCTAAGTCAGTTAAATGGTCGCGCATATAAAAATTGCCCTTAAATTGACTTTTCCCGTATCCCCGGAGGTCTGGGGCTATAGTTTGAAAGCGTTTGGACAAGCGATCGCTAAAAACCGCAAGACTTGACCCTGTACCAGGATGACCGTGTAAGCAAAGAATTGGAAACCCATTTCCTTTTATCTGAACATTAAGCATTATTATGAATTATGAATTATGAATTATGAATTATGAATTATGAATTATGAATTATG
>JAWQFQ010000186.1:0-19191 GCA_035967975.1 Scytonema sp. PMC 1070.18 | reverse complement strand
GGCAATAGGCAATAGGCAATAGGCAATAGGCAATAGGCAATAGGCAATAGGCAATGGGCAATCTGGCTACAGGAAATTAGATATTTAGAGTGGTATGTAATTTCGTAAAAATCAACTAGGGGTCCAGTATTTAACTTGACAATAGTTGCAAGAGCGATAAAGTCCCAGCATATATACCAGCAGCAAGCAGTACACAAATTGGCAGCGTCAGTACCCATGCTAACAGTATACTTTTGAGAGTGCCTACCTGTAGCCCAGAACGGTTTGCCGCCATTGTACCAGCTACACCAGACGACAGCACGTGGGTGGTACTAACCGGTAGACCCAAGTAATCCGCAGCGATAATAGTTCCCATCGCCACCATCTCTGCTGAAGCTCCTTGAGCATAGCTAAGGTGTTCTTTCCCAATCTTCTCACCTACTGTCACGACAATGCGTTTCCAACCAATCATGGTGCCAATACCTAACGCGAAGGCTACGCCAATTTTCACCCAAGCGGGAATAAACTTAATTTGCTGCTCCAACTCAGTTTGGAACTCCGCAATTATTTCCTTCTCATTTGCATCAGTAAATTTATTGAACAAGTTGAGCTTGTTAATTGTTCCAGCAACAAGATAAAAATCATTTCGTAGAGAGAAACGATCTTGTGTTGACAAACTTGTGAAACTTTCCTTCCCAGAAAGTCTGTCTATAATCTCATAATCTTTGGTTGCGAGTGCTGCAAAGGTTTTATCGCTAGCTAGTAAGTCTTTAGTCTTGAGAAAGTCTGAAAGTTCAATGGTAGCCTGTTGAGGATCTAAGGATATTTCTTGAGGCACATAGTGGTCTATTATTGTAACGACAGATTGTGATGAAGTCAATAAATGCTGGATAACTTCTTGATCGGCATTCAGATTCACTGCATATATACCTGGAAGAATACTGATCAAGATGAGCACAATCAGACCCATACCTTTTTGACCATCGTTTGAACCATGAGCAAAGCTGACACCAGTACATGTCAGAATTAACAAAGCCCGTATCCAAAGTGGCGGTGCTTTGTCTTGCTCTGGCGGTTCATATAACTGTGGTGGTTTGACCAGCAACTTCAAAAGAAGCAGCACAAGTCCTGCAGCAGAAAATCCAAGAATTGGTGAGACGAGCAGAGAAAAGAAGACATTTTTCACCGTTTCCCAGTTCACACCCGCACCAAGGATGTGTTCGCGGAGCAGTGAATTGGCTAAACCAACACCCATAATTGAACCAATGAGGGTGTGCGAACTAGATCCGGGTAAGCCTAAATACCAGGTACCAAAATTCCAGATAATGGCGGAGAGGAGAAGAGAAAATACCATCACAAGGCTTGCTTCTGAGCCAGCATCAATTACCAACTCAACAGGTAGCAGGGCTACTATACTAAAAGCGACGACTCCGGTTGAGGTCAGTACACCTACCCAATTCCAAAAGCCGGACCAGATAATGGCTACAGTTGGCTTTAATGTGTTAGTATAGATGACTGTGGCAACTGCGTTTGCAGTATCGTGAAAACCATTGACGAATTCAAAACTGAATGCAAGAGTCAGCGCCAACATCAGTAATAGAATCTGCTGAGTTGTTAATGTATCTCCAAAAATATCCATCTTTTTCTGTAGGTGAATGGTAGGATAATTGTGCAACGTCCTCAATCACGATTTCACAGTCAGTAACTCTACAGTAAATATAGAACCTTCATTTATCCTACTTTTCACAGAAATAGAGCCACCACAGCGCTTTACCAGATATTGCACAATAGTCAAGCCCAATCCTACACCACTAAACTCATCTGTTGTTTGCGGACGCACTCGATAAAAGCGTTCAAAAATTTTAGGAATTTCGCTTTCAGCAATACCGATACCAGTATCACGAAATTCCAATTGGACACCTTCACCTTGGAGACGAGCTCTTACCCAAACTTTTCCGCCACTCCTTGTAAATTTAATACTATTCGATAATATGTTAATAACTATCTGCCTCAAACCGCCACTGACACACCAAACCGATGGAAGCTCTGTAGGTACAGTGTAAGCTAACATGATACCTTTTTCTTTGGCGATTGGTTGATAGATACTAACTACCCCTGGTACAACATCTGCAAGGCGGATGGGCTCTAAAGGCATACTTTCTAAATTACGTTCCAATTGTAGCAGTTCTAGCACACTCGTTATCAAAGCATTTTGGCGATCGCACTGAGTATTGAGCATTTGGATATAACGCTGTCGTTGGGGTACCTTTAGGTTGGGAGAATTTAAAAGACTCAAGGCTGTTTTCATATGTGTTAAGGGTGTCCGCAGTTCTTGACACATATTCCTTAAGTATTCATCGTTGTATTGAATGTTATCAAGCAGTTTTTGCTTTTGTTGTTGCAATTGAGTAAGATGCTTTGTTGCTCTTTGACGATTTATCTCATCTTGTCGTTGAAGCTGTCTTACCAACAATTGATTTGTCAGAGTTGGATTGAGCGCAGAAGAACAAACAAAATCAGTAGTTCTTAAAGAAGATATTTCTGTTTTCATTGCCTTTTTAATACCATTTAAGACATATTGAATTGCGGTATCTTCAAAAGTACTAAAAGTGAGTAGCGATGAACTTTTAGGACTTTTTTCCTTTCCTGGCTCGTTTTTACGTCTTTTTGATGGTCTACAAGCAACAATTAGGCTGCTAAATTGCGGTGAAAGAATGATAAAAAAGTATTCTCGTTGCAATTTACTATTTGATGTATGTTGTGTTTGTAAATCGGAAGAAAGTCGAGAGGAGTTCTTTTCCTCTTCCAGATTTGGAATGTAGCAATTGATTACACGACTAGAAATCTCGATTTCTTTGTGATATCGCTGAATTTCAAAGTTCCAAATTTTACTAGGAGGTAACTTTACCCATAAAGTTGCTTCAATCTTTTCCTGAATAAGGATATCAATTTGTGCCCTCAGGAGTGCTAGTAAAATAGCGGGACTGAAAAACAATGGCTGGTGAGAGATTTGCAAAACCGCAGCCAGTTGATAAACGGACAGATCCTGCGCTAAAGAAACATCCATGGGTACAGCGAATAAGAAAGGATAAACAAACTCAAGGCGGTAAGCTATCAGCTATCAGCTATCAGCGATCAGCTTTCAGCCATCAGCAGTATAGGTCTTTTCAGAGGTAGAATGAGCAAGACTACGAATAAAATACACACTGACAGCTAAACTGTTGAACGCTTACTGCTGAAGTGCTGATGGCTAAAAGCTAAATGCTTATAATTTATTTCATCCTCTCTTCCAATGCGCTTCGAGCGTGTTCTCTATCATCAAAATGAATTTTTTCAGTTCCTAAAATCTGATAGTCCTCGTGACCTTTACCAGCGAGTAAGACACCATCTCCAGGGAGCGCTTCCAAAATAGCATTGCGGATAGCAGTTGCTCGATCGCAGATGACTGTTGGCTTCACAGTTTCTGGAATACCTGCCAAAATATCCTGTAAAATCCGTTCTGGGTCTTCAGTACGGGGATTATCGGAGGTAACGACTGCTACATCAGCCAATTCCGCCGCGATTTTTCCCATTTTTGGGCGCTTAGTGCGATCGCGGTCTCCCCCGCATCCAAACACACAAATCATCCTACCCGGAATAAATGGACGCGAAGCTTTGAGCAAATTCTCCAAACTATCTGGAGTGTGAGCATAATCCACAATAACACTGATATCTTGTGCGGAGTTAATTTGCACCCTTTCCATTCGACCGGGAACTCCTGGAAAATCCGCGATCGCGGATGCTACTAGTCCTAAATCTAATCCTAAATGTACAACTGCTCCTACGGCTGCTAGTAAATTTTCTAAATTGTATTGACCGACTAGTGGGGAACGAAAAGCCACCTTTCCTTTTGGTGTATGCAGTGTACCACTGACTCCATTAGGTTCGTAATTCAGGTCGCTCATCCATAGGTTAGCAGTGGAATCATTCACACTGTAACTCCAAACCTGTTCCGACTTTAAAGATGCAATTAATTTTTTACCATAAGGGTCATCAGCGTTAACAATCGCCCGTCCTGTGAGATAATTGGAATTAAATAACAGTGCTTTTGCTGCAAAGTAATCTTCCATATCGCGGTGGAAGTCCAAATGGTCCTGAGTGAGATTGGTGAAAACTCCTACCTCAAACTGACAACCCATGACTCGACCCTGTGCTAAAGCATGGGAACTGACTTCCATAACTCCATACTCATTACCAGCATCTACAGCAGAGGCGAGTTGCTGTTGTAATTCTACAGCAAAAGGTGTGGTGTGTACAGCAGTTTGTACAAAACCTTGCCATCGGGTGTAGAGTGTACCCATCAAAGCTGTAGGCAGATTCGCCTTTGTGAGAAAATATTCAATCAGATGAGTGGTTGTTGTTTTGCCATTTGTTCCCGTCACACCGACAAGTTTGAGTTTGTGTCCGGGATATGCGTAAAAAGCACTAGCTAACTGGCTACAGGCTTTGATCATGTCATCAGCTACGATGACACAGACTTCTGGTGTCGGAGGATGTTTCTGCGCGGCATTTTGTGAGATAATAGCAGCTGCTGCACCGGACGCGATCGCACTTTGCCAAAAATCGCCACCATCCACCCTTGTTCCAGGCATACCAATAAATAAATCCCCAGGACTACACGCATGGGAATTGGTTTTCAACTCCTTAATGTCTACATTCATTGCTGGATGTTCTGGTAATTGTACAACACCCTCTAAAGCCTGTAATAACTCCCCTAGTTTCATTTTTTCCCTCATCACGGGTTTTGAATACGCTTATTCTGTACTATTGTGCCGTTGATATGAATAACCGTCACGTATTTTCATACACCAGAAATAAATTATCTAGTTGAGCGAGGCAATAGGCAATCTTGCTACAGTGGCGGATTACAGCGATTGTAGCCAGTTTAAAAAATATATAAATATTTATCCATAAGTACTTATCTGCTCAATAAATTAGGGAGCAATGCGATTTTGCCAACCAACTCATTGCACATTTGCAAAGTTAGATAACTTGTGATAATTTTCTTAGTGTTAATTTTGCTGAACATAATAGATATTGACAATATTCATGAAACATGATAATGACGCTGTCCGACCTAACTCTTATCTTCCTGAAGCAAATGCTAAAACTCATGGTATAAGTGAAGCTTGGACTGGAAGCAACGAGCAATGGTGGGATTGGTATATTTCCTTAGCTGACAATAGCCAAGAGCCTGTCAACCGAAAACAATTGATTAAGCGACCCGAACACTTTATTCAGACAGTTCCCTCCATTGAGGTATTGCAAAAAGAACTAGCCAAACCTTATCTTCTTTCTGACCATCAAATTCAACAATTTCAAAGGGAAAGTTATCTCAGAATTAAAAATTTTCTCAGTCCTGGAGTGCTATATCTATTACGACAGGAATTGAAACAGTTATTCGATCGGCATAACAAATTTGAACCTAACCGACAATTCAGCAGCAGAGAAATGATGTGGCTAGAAAGTGATGTAGCCAAGGAGTTTGTACTCAGCAGAAAGTTCGGTCAGTTGGCTGCAGAGCTATTACAAGTATCAAGCGTTAGAGTCTATCACGATGACTTTTTATGCAAAGAGCCAGGAGGTGGTCGCACTCCTTGGCATTATGATGGTCATCATTACCCAATTGCGAGCGATCGTATTGGCACTATGTGGATTCCTTTACAACCAACTCCCCAAGAAATGGGACCACTGGAATTTGCTAAAGGCATGGAAACCTATAAGCTAGTTAAGGAAATCCCCTTTGATAAGTTTTCTCAAGATCACGATCGCGCCATCTCCAAAATGCTTCAAACTCACGGTATTGTCATTGACCACGAACCTTTCCAACTTGGAGAAATCAGTTTTCAGCATTGTTTAAATGTTCATGGAGCAAGCGCTAATCGAACGACTCAACAGCGTATAGCTTTTGGTATCAGTTATTTTGAAGATGGAGCTTTTGTTGTTAACTCTCCAACACTAATTTCTGGAGACTGGCAGAAGTTCATGCCGGGTGTCCAGCCTTCGGAACCTATTTCTAGTATCTATAATCCGGTTGTTTATTCAGGTTTGAAAAAATGACGCGATCGCATCTGCAAAACCCGCAAACGAGCTGTAGTTTTGAGAAACGATAGAGACATTTAAGCCCAATTTTTTGGCATTAGCCTCTGTGTAAGGACCAAAGCAAGCAATGACACAATGTTCGTAATCGCTTTTTGAAGTGACCATTTGCAGAAAGCTGCTAACTTCTGTGGTGCTGCTGAAGGCGATCGCATCAACATTACCTTGTTTAATCAGTTTCAACTCTACTTCATATAAACTTTTGTCCAAACACCTTGTCATGTAAGTTGGGACGCGAGTGACACGCATACCCAATTGTTCCAAACCAGTGACAAAATTAGAAATAACATCTGGTTCCGGTACACCCACCACTTCAGGAACTGGAACAAGGATGCTTTGGTTAGCAATATGAGGAATTTTCGCCAATTCAGCAATAATTCCCATCGGACTAGGTTCCTTTGGGTTCAAATCGACTTTGACTCCAAGAGACGCCAACTTTTCCACATCCATTCCTATCCCACACAAACGACATTTTTCCAAAAGCATAGGGTTGAGATTCAAATCTTCCAAACGTTGGAAAAACGTAGCCATCCCGTTTCTACTAGTGAAAGCAATCCAATCAAATGTATCGATTTGTTGCAATGCAGCATCTAATTCATTAAAGTTTTCTAACTGACAAGTTTCTACAGTAGGCATTAGTAATGGTAATGCACCTTTATAGCTCAATTGTTGAGCCAATCTCATCGCATAATTGCGAGGGGCGGTAACGATAATTTGCTTTCCATGTAAAGGCAGTTGTATAGATGGTATCAGCAGTTTGAATTTCCTCCTTGGTATAAGTATCATTTTGTAAATACTTCAGGTCACAAAGACTATAATTTAAAGACTCCCATAGCATTTCCTCGTCTACTGAGGTACAAATTTATCTGCGTCCATCCGCGTTTATCTGCGGTTAATTCTTTCTGTACCTGACTAGATAAGAATCGCTATATTCAATATTCTAGAAAGTAAAACCAGGAGAGCCATCTTGCGCCATTCCGTTCAACCCGCTCAACAGCCACTAGAGTTCATCCCACCGCGCTTTAACCCACTTGCGTACTACATTGCTCAAACGGTGTTACCAGTCTTGCTGCGGTTTCGGACTCGACCGTGGTTACCCGCTGGTATCGAACAGGTTGAAACGGTGAATGTTGAAAGCTTAGCAAATCTTTACCAAGAATTTCAAGCAGGTAAAGTACGATTTCTCATGGCATTTCGCCATTCTGAGGTAGATGACCCACTCTGCATGATGTATTTATTCTCCCATGCAGTATCAGATGTTGCTCGCACAGAGGGTATACCCCTAAAACACCCGATACATTCACATTTTCTCTATGACCGAGGGATGACTCTGTGGGCTGGAGACTGGCTCGGTTGGTTATTTTCTCGCTTAGGAGGTTTCCCCGTTTACCGAGGGAAGCGGATAGACCGCGTTAGTATGAAAACAGCACGAGATTTGTTTGTTCATGGTCAATTACCTATTACTATAGCTCCCGAAGGTGCAACTAATGGACATAGTGAAATTGTCAGCCCTCTAGAACCAGGTGTTGCTCAGTTGAGCTTCTGGTGTGTGGAAGACTTAATAAAAGCAAATCGATCTGAGGAAGTTTTAATTGTTCCTATAGGTATTCAATATCACTACAGCCATCCATCTTGGGGAAAACTGGATTGGCTTTTGGGAAAAATGGAAGCTGATTGCGGTTTGTCGGTATTGCAGATGGGGGAATCTACTCTTATCTCAGAAAAATTTTTCTACGAAAGGTTGTTTCGTCTGGGTGAATTTGTCCTCTCTCAGATGGAAGAGTTTTACGCCCGCTTTTACCACCAAAATATAAAAGTCACACCACCAACAAATCCATCTGCTAACCGCAATCAGGTACTTGAAGACAGGTTACAGACGGTATTGGATAAGTCACTGCATGCAGCCGAGCAATTTTTTGGAATTGAAACTCATGGGACGATTATTGAACGCTGTCGTCGGTTGGAATCAGTTGGTTGGGATGATATCTACCGTAAAGATTTACCAGATTTGTATAGATTATCACCCTTACAACGGGGTTTGGCAAACTGGATTGCTGAAGAAGCATCTCTACATATGCTACATATGCGTTTAGCAGAAAGTTGTGTGGCGGTAACGGGAAGTTATGTTTTGGAAAAGCCGACTTTTGAGAGGTTTGCGGAAACATCTCTCATATTATTCGATCTCATCGCCCGGATTAAGGGGGAGAAGAATCCTGCGCGACCTCAGTTAGGTTTGCGAAAATCACGAGTTACGGTAGGTGAACCAATTTCAGTCACGGAACGTTGGTCGGATTATCAAATCAGCCGTCAAGCTGCTAAGCAAGCGGTTAATAACTTGACGCGAGATTTAAAATTGGCGTTGGAGAATATGATTGTGTAGGATTTAACCGCAGATGCACGCAGATGCACGCTGATAAATTGAGAAGTTGTGCGATCGCAATCTTGCAAATTATGTTAACTCAACAGCCTAGGAAACAAATGCTGCCCAAGTTTTAGATCCCACAATCCCATCGACTTTTAAATTTGAGCTTTGTTGGAACTGACGGACAACAGAATCTGTTCGCTCACCAAAAACCCCATCCACATGAAGCTGAAGGTTTGGATCAGTGAATTTGACTTGTGAAGTACGTGTACTATAGCGGTTCTCTGTTGAATCTAATACGTTTTTAAATTAAAAAACCACAGATGAACGCAGATGTTGGCGTCAGCCTTGCCGCAGGCTACGCAGATGAATTTGTATTTTATCCAAACGAGAATTGCTATAACATCACAAAAAAAAGGGAACAAGGAACGGGAGAATTCTTAACAGGGAGGAACGACCTGTTTTCTGTTCCTTATTCTCTGTAAAAAATTTTAGTTGTGGGTTTGAAGCCCACTTTAAAAAAAGATGTTTTTCTTTACACGTAGTGCCATGAAAAACAGTGTCCAAGTTTAATCCCACACTATAGCGTGTGGGTTTCCCCTTTTAAGAGTTCCCTGTTAAGAGTTCCCTGTGAATCTTTATCGTTCGTGGCTAGGTTCTTTTCGTCGGTATCGATAACAAACACGGCTAGCAGGCGTGCAGGTTCAGTCTCGCTGACGTTCGTGCTGACACCGTGATGAGCGCCAGGTAATTCGACGAAGCTCTCGCCTGCGTAATACACTTGTTCCGGATCGTCATTGACTTTGCTACGAATTGCACCCTCTAGGACTGTTGCATAGATGAAAGATGAGTCTGGATGGGTATGCGCGGGTATTGAGCCACCTGGCTGATATTCGATCAGCACGGCTTTCATGCTCTTACCGGGCACATTGGGAAGGGCGTGATCAAAGACCAACGTTCCCTTAGACTTATCAGTAGAAAAGTCATCGACTGAAGCTGCAAATACAGGAAGAGCTGTAAATACGGAAAAAGCTGCGAACAGGAAAAGAGCTGTCAATGCAACTCTGTGGAGAATAAGAGTGAACATTTGTGTTTTCCTTCATGAATACAAATTCGTGAATATCAATCTATCGTATTAATGTTGCAGGGTATGATGAGTTCGCTCTAATATAAAGATTATCTTATTTTTAATCCAATGACCGAAGCTAAACATACCCATGTTGCCCGTCGGGGACGAATATTTCCTGAAATCCAGTGGACGGAAGAACAATTTGCCCAATGGAAAGCAAAACAAGATGAGTTTTATCAGCGCTGCAAACCCATTTTTGAACGAATCAAACCCGAACTAATTAAAACGCACTACAACTGGTACATAGCAGTCGAGCCAGAAAGTGGTGAATATTTTATTGACAAAGATGAGATGGCTGCTATTAAAATGTCACGCCAAAAACACCCAAAATCTCCAGTCTTTATCTTTAAAATTAATGAGACTGGAGTTGCAGGGACAATATGATATCGGGAAGGTTTGGTGATGGAGAGGAGTTGTTTTTTGAAATTGAATTGATTGCAATCGATGGATTTGAATTACCAATTGATGCAGTTTTAGATACGGGATTTTCTGATTGGTTAGCTATTGATAAGCAGGATTTAGAAGGATTTGATTGGGAATATTTAGGTGAGCGAAGTATGCTGATGGCAAGGGGAGTAACTAACTTCGATATTTATGCTGGTAAAGTCAGAATTGATGGTGAGGTGTTTGATATTCCTGTTTATGCAGGTCATGGAGTACCTGAAGTTTTACTAGGTCGTCAATGGTTAAAAAATAAGCGGTTGGTTGTTGATATACCATCAGGTATATTGACTTTAGGATATTGATATAGAGGTTTGTCCGGGTTAAAAGTATCACCTATATAGCTTATAAAAGCTGATAGCTGAAGTGCTGATGGCTGAACGCTGACTATTATTCTTCACGCAACAACCAAAAGCCGGTGTATGTCATTCCAGAATCATCGGGTTGGACGAGTAAAAAGTGCAGCCCTTTGCTGTGTTGTTTTCGCTGTTCGTAAGCTTGAGCAGCAGCTGAGACTTCTTTATCTTCAAATGTGGCGACGACCCATCTGTCTACTAAGCCTGCTTCTAACACCAACCCATCAGGCGCACCAGCAATATGGTTTAGTGCTACGGGATGGGTTTGTTGTAACCACCGACCTAAGCGTATTGATTGTTTTCCACCATAAATGATGACACCAGGAACGGGTACGGTTGATGCTAAACCAAGGTTGATGGGTTGTAGGAGGTCTGGTATCTGAAGAATGGGAATGGGGCGATCGCAAAATTCATCTACCAAATCTCCAGCTGCTAAGGAAGCGAAACGCCATTGTTCTCCCCAAAGATTCTCTGGTAACGGTATGGGGGGTGGTTTCTCTATTGCGATTGCATGTTGCTTTTCTTGCAACCACTGTTTCAGTGGTGAAGTGCGACGGGTTGGTTCTACAGAGATTCCTAAATTACGCCCTGCTTGTTCAATTAAACTTAGGGATTGAGGACGAAAAACCTGAATGACATTTGGTAGGTGTTCACCAGCTGCTTGCTGAAGTTGAGAAATTATCCAACTGGAGTTGGCTTGCGACTGCGGACAAGTCGCTTGATACTCGAAACTCCGAGTTGCGTTACATATTAACAACTCCCATACTGTTTGTCCGGATTCATCCAGTTGAGGACGACGATAAAAATCAACTTGCCATATTTCCATATGAACATATAGTATACCCTATACCCTTGCTTCTGTCAATAGAATCAATTCTTGGAATCGTTCGTTGTCACGCACTTTCTGAAAATCTGGATCGCTTTTTGCTAACTTTTCGTATTTACCGGGAGAAAGCTGAATTGCTATTTGTAGGTTTTCAACCGTCAATTCTACATTATTTTGCAAGGCATAGGTACAAGCTTTGTTGTAATAGGCTTCGTGCTTGTTCGGTTGCAAGTCAACGGCTTGATCGTAGGATGCGATCGCCTCTTTGTAACGCTGCAATTTTGTGAGGGTTATCCCCCGATTAATCAATGCTTCATGTTTGTCTGGTTTGATAGCAATTGCTTTGTCATAAGCGGCTAATGCTTCTTTGTGGCGCTGTATAGCCGTGAGAACATTGCCTTTATTAAACCATGCTTCATGTTTCTCTGGATTGATAGTAATTGCTTTTGTGTAGGATGCGATCGCATTTTGATACTGATGTAGGGCGTTTAAGGCATTTCCTCGATTAATCCAAACATCAGCACTTTTTGATTTTAGTGCTATGGCTTTGTCGTAAGCAGCTAATGCTTCTTTATAGTTGTGCGAGTTTAGCCAATTATTGCCTTGATGGAAGAAATCTTCTGCTTTTTGAATATCTTGTGCTTGCGTCAGCAGTTGAGCAACATTCGTTTCTTGTATAAGTTGATGGCTATACTGCCTTGGTGAGGAAGGTACTTCGCCACAACTACATAAGAATAACGCTGTCAAAAAGCCAGTTACTTTAAACCAGCGCCAGTACACCATACTTTTACTTTATAACTCTTGATTTTTATCCTAGAACCTTTTGCTTCTATTATAAAGTATAAAACAGTACTGACTTTTTATTTAAAGTATGTATAAAGCTCGGTCTAATAAATACTAATTAATATATATACAAATAAAAACTGATATTTAGTATACAACTTTGTACTGGTTCTGTATATACAAACATTGTATAAAACGTCTCATACTTGGGGATATAGCCGTCGTAGAAGGTATTAAGTTGGTTTTTGTACTGATGCCATAACATCAAAAAATGATGTGATAGCATCATAAGAACGAGTCGCCACGTTAACAGCCACGGAAAGGAGCAAGATATGCGTACGACACTTGATATTGAAGAAGATGTACTCCTCGCAGTCAAGGAAATTGCTCGAAGGCGCGGTGTTTCTATTGGAAAAGTCCTTTCAGAACTGGCTCGACAAGCCCTATCTCGTCAAGATGCTGGGACAACATACAATGGTGTACCGCTCTTTCCAATCCAACCTGAGGCTAGTGTCGTCACCTTAGAACTCGTCAACCAACTACGAGAAGAAGCGCCATGAGTATCTACCTTCTGGATGTCAATGTCTTGCTTGCTCTGAGCGATCCAATGCATATTTATCACGAAGCTGCTCATCGGTGGTTTGCTACGAAGGGAAAGTATGCTTGGGCTACTTGTCCAATTACAGAAAATGGTTTTGTTCGTATCGCCAGCCATCCTAACTATCCGAATCGTCCAGGAGATGTCCCGTCTGTATTAGCTATCCTGCGTCAATTTTGTACAATGGTGGGTCATCACTTCTGGAGTGAAGATGTGAGCATTCGCGAGCTGCTTCAACCTAATGTGCTCATTCCGCATTCCCAAATCACTGATGTTTTTTTGTTGGGGCTCGCTGTTCAGAAGGAAGGTAAATTAGCTACCTTCGATCAACGGATTGTGACTTCTGCCGTTCAAGGAGGTAGCAAAGCACTAGAGTTGATTGCTCCGTAACAAAAACGTGTTAATAGGGGTGCAATGCCTTGCGCCCTTACCTACTTATACAACGTCTTCCACCTCAGGATATTGCCTGTTGTACAGACTCACAGCTACCATGAAACAATTGTTGAACCATGCTTGCTGATGCTGAATACCAAACATGCCGATTGAATACAACTCCAACTCATCCCAGCCTCATCAAACCGAGCTAATTCCCGATCATAGCTATCAACCAGATGACTTTGACGATGCTCCTGAAAATTCCTTATTGTCAAATGATATTACTTCTCAGCAAGCGCTAGCGGCAATTTCGTCGTTACAATCAGCAAAAAACACAGCCGCCCTTCAACAAGCTCGGTCTTTTGTCAAAGGACGAAATACCATTCCTTTGACAGTGAAGCCTAGAGCATTGCTACTTATTTTAATAGCAGTTGTAGTCACGATCTTTGGAATCCTTGCCAATAACTGGATAATTGGTCTTGTTGGTACACTGGTTGCTTTGCTTCTATCCCTAGCTGTGTTGTTACCAGCTACGGAAACGGCTATAGAGCAGTGGTTTTCAGCCCAAGAACGAGCGCTATTTGTTGCCCTATTGGGGATCGTAGTCGCTGTCGTTGGCATCGTTAAGTTTAGTGGTTTTGGCGATCGCCTTTTAGCTTGGGGGCGTAAAATTAATTGGGAAGCCTCTGGGACACTAGCGGAATGGTTTGGAGCTTTGGGGCAAATTTTAATTGCAATTATTGCTGTGTACGTTGCGTGGCGACAGTATATTATTTCTAAAGATTTAACAATTCAGCAAAACCTGCTCACTGTCCAGCAAAATGTCATCACCCAACAACAAACAATTGACTCCTATTTCCAGGGAGTTTCCGATCTGGTGTTAGATGAAGAAGGATTATTGGAAGATTGGCCCCAAGAAAGAGCGATCGCAGAAGGACGCACCGCAGCAATTTTTAGTAGTGTAGATGGTAGCGGCAAAGCAAAAATTCTCCGCTTTCTTTCGCGGTCTCGATTGCTAACACCCCTAAAACGCGATAGCCGATTGGGTAGACCAATTCTTGATGGAACGGGGGGTTATGCTGAAGACCGAGTCGCAGGAGTGCGGGTGATTGATTTGGGCGTCATGTTAGCAGGCGCAGACCTTTGTGAAACAGATTTGCGGTGGACGGACTTGTCGGAAGCGAATCTTGTCCGCGCTAAGCTCCAGGGTTGCGACCTGGTAAAAGCTAACCTATCCCGAACTATTTTATACGAAGCTGACCTCAGTGGTGCTGACCTTAATGGGGCGCGTCTATTCTATGGTTCTTCTGAAGTTGCGTCACCCCGAAGCCGTACCGAACCGCCAAACTACCAAACTGGCGAACACACTGGTGCTGTGATAGAAAATGCTGATTTCTCCAATGTCCAAAGAATGCCTGAGTCTACACGATATTACTGCTGTGCTTGGGGAGGGGAAAAAACCAGAAATACTATTCCTGGTGGTTGTGAAGGAATTCCCAATAAGCTAGGTAAGTAAAATCGGAAAATTACTGAAGTGTTAAGGCTAAAAAGATACATACTTAGCTGGCAAATATAGTCTTTTATATTTCGAGTTTTTAATATTAAAAGCCTTGCCATTAGTCGATTACAGCCAATTATTAATCATATTGAAAGTGAAGAACTTCTAGTAACTCTAACTTTTGACTGTTGACGGAGTATATCAGTAAACAGTTGAATGTTCATAACACAATACAATTGATGTTAAGTAACTATTTAGAAACCCGGTATCTTTGAGATACCGGGTTTCTGTGCCCCTCGCACCAATCGTATTGATTTATAACAGTCTTCAATGAAACGTAAAATTTTCGTGAGGACTGCTAATAGCTAATAGGAGTTTCTCAGTGCCTGTATCTTTTGATTCAGTTTCTCTAAAGGAACCAATTGTTCTTGTCTGTGCAGCTGATGATAATTACTCCATGCCTCTAGCTGCTACGCTTCATTCAGCAATTGTCAATGTAAAAAGCACTCAGAACATTGCTTTATTTGTTATCGATGGTGGAATTAGTCGGACAAATAAGCGCAAAATTCTACAAGCTATTCCATCTCAAGGAGTGACTTTTCGGTGGTTAAAGCCTAAAAAGTCGCTTTTTAAGAATATGCAGACTTCACAATCTATTACGATCGCAGCCTATTACAGACTTCTGATTCCTCATCTACTACCCAATAGTTTTACTAAAGCAATCTATCTTGATAGCGACCTGATTGTCAGAGGAAATTTAGAGGAGCTATGGAATATTGATATTGGAGAAAATTATTTATTAGCAGCCCAGGATATGGGCGCACCTTATGTATCTTCCTCCAGAGGACTGATAAATTATCAAGCACTAGGGATTCCTAAAGATTGTAAGTACTTTAATTCAGGGGTGTTAGTGCTGAATCTAAAAAAATGGAGGGAGGATAATATGAGCGATCGCGTGATTGAGTATCTCAAACAGAATAAAGATTATATAAGATGGCACGATCAAGATGGGTTAAACGCTGTTCTTGCAGGGAAATGGGGTGAACTCGATCCCAGATGGAATCAAATGCCTTACATTTTTAAATTTGTATCATGGCAAGAAAGTCCTTTCAATCAAGAAGTTTACAATGCCTTGATTCACGACCCCTACATTGTTCACTTTTCTACTCGCGAGAAACCTTGGAAACCAAACTGTAACCATCCCCTTAGAAACCTGTTCTTTCAGCATCTTGATATGGAAATTTGGTCAGACTGGTATTCCCAGCAAGAGGCTAAAAAGAAGATACACCCTTTGCAGCGTGCTCTCAACAATAGGTATACACAATTGAAGCAATTGATTAAAAAAGTTATTTACGAGTAAAGAGGAGTTGGTGAACCGTGAAGTTTTTAGAATTCTGTTTGTAGTGGCGATGTATGCGCTAAAGCGCAACTACAAACCACTACAGAGGAATGGTGTTATTGTAGTTTGGGTGAAGCTGGGGGCATGACAACTTTTTTAGCTAATCCAAGAACTTGCAATGTTTTTATTGACCACCAAGTTATATCTACTTCCCACCAAGACCATCCAGCTTTGGCTACATTTGGGTAAGCGTGATGATTGTTGTGCCAACCTTCACCGTATGTTAGAAGTGCTGCCCACCAAAGATTGCGAGAGTTGTCTTTCACGTCGAATGTACGATAACCGCGCATATGAGTGGCTGAGTTGATTAGCCAGGTTGTATGCCAAAGTACTACTGATCGGAGAAAAACAGCATAGATAACAAAACTCCATCCTCCCAAAGCGTATAACAGAATTCCAACAGGAATTTGGAGCAGTAAGAAGTAGCGGTCTAACCAACGGTAGTAGGGATCGCGAGCAATGTCTGGAGCAAATCTTTTGTAGTGTTCGGCATCAAAAAACTCTGGACGGGGGTAAAAAATCCAAAGCATATGGCTCCACCAAAAACCACGTCGAGCAGAGTAGGGATCTTTATCTTCGTCCTCTGTATGAGCATGATGCAGCCTATGTCCAGCGACCCAAAAAGTTGGTCCTCCTTGCATAGCAAGAGCACCGAAGGTTACGATCACATATTCCAACCATTTTGGTACAGATAAACTGCGGTGACTCAGCATTCGGTGATAACCCAGACAAATTCCGATACTACCGAATAACCAATGTAAGAATATTGTTATTCCCAAAGCAGACCAAGAGAAACAAAAGGGAGCTAGTAAAGCCAAGACATGGATAGTACCGAAAAAGGCAACATTTGTCCAGCTCAGAGCAAGTGGCTGCTTTTCAGCAACGGCATCTGAGTTTAAAGTCATAAATTTTTCCTTCAATGTAAGTACTGTAGAGTGACTAGAAGAGTAAGATACCCAACTGTTGAGACATCCTCTGTTAACATCGGCGAAGATAGCTAAGTAGTAGGATGAAAAAATGCAAGTGCCACTTACACGTCTTAGTGTAGCAAGGAAAAAATTTAAATGCAAGTGTTACTTGCATGATTAACTTATGTCTGGTCAAATAATTTCTACTCGACAGCGACTGATTGATGCTGCTAGGTCGTTATTTGCGACTCAGGGAATTACAGAAACAACAACAAAAGCAGTCGCAGAATTAGCACATGTGAATGAAGTGACTCTATTTCGGCATTTCGGTAATAAGTATGGACTACTAAGAGCAGTTATCTCTGAATCTCCGGTGTTTCAAGAGTTGGGCGAGTTATTAAAAATACAAGCAAGCCAAACAACTAGCGTTTACCAAGCTCTGAAAGATTTTTGTGAAGAACGCTTGCAGGCTCTAGATAAAGTGCCAGAATTAGTACGTTCTGTAGTCGGAGAGGCTGGAAACTATCCTGTTGAAAATCGTCAAGTCCTAGGACAAAGCTTAGCCCAAGCCAACTCCTATGTTGCTGAGTATTTAGCTACAGTCCTGGAGCGCGAGCAAGTACATACGCATTTACCAGCCCAAAAGCTAGCAAGTTTACTCAATAGTATGTTAATGGGCTATGCTGTGATTGAATATACTAGTGAATTTCATGAACTATGGGATGACAGAGATGAATTTTTGGAAAATTTGGTCACACTGTTTTTAACCCAAATATCAAACTCTAGCCTCATCAACAATGAGCCGACACCAACACAGAAGATAATGGATTTACCAGCGAATTTAGTCCACTTGATTCTGAAACGAGCTAAAAAATCAGGGGTGCGAGATTATGCGCTCATGTACGTTTTGTTTGCAGCAGGTCTATCGATGACAGAAATCTTTCATCTCAAGCGATCGCACCAAATCAATGATGCTAAACAGCATTTGTTGCAAATCACTCAGGAACCTATTCGACAAGTCCCACTCAATCAGTGGATTATGGGTAAGCGTTATGGTTCCCACACTCGCAATCCATTAACTCAATGGTTAAAACCTCGTAAAGATTTATACACTGCGTTATTTCTCAACGATTACGGAATACCAATATCAGAAGCAGAAATACAGGAACGTTGGCTGGTATTAACTGAGGGATTGTTGACATCTGAAGGAGAACAACCAGTCATTGAACAAGCGCAACAAACGTGGTGTGTAGAAATGTTGATGAGGGGAATGAATTTGGAAGATATGAGTATAATTACAGGCTGGAGCTTGACAAAATTACAGCCCTATGCTCGTAGAGCCAGAGAAAAATCTGCTTTAGAGCGAGCTATTCGCCTCGATCATTAAATTCGAGGCAAATATTGTGTAAGTTAAGCTTCGCCATTCAGTGATGTCAAGATTTCAACACCGTTTTCAGTAACCGCTACAGTATGCTCAAATTGAGCAGTGAGTTTGCGATCGCGTGTCACAGCTGTCCAACCATCGCTGAGAACCTCAAATTCATATGTCCCTTCGTTAATCATTGGTTCTATAGTAAAAACCATGCCCGGTCTGAGACGTTTTCCCTTACCACGGGTGCCATAATGAGGAATCTCTGGTGCTGTGTGAAAAATATTACTGATACCATGTCCTACAAAGTCCCTTACCACAGAAAAACCTTGTGACTCAGCATACTCTTGAATTGCAGCCCCAATATCGCCAATGTATCCTCCTGGCTTAACCTCTGCAATACCCCTACGCCGACATTCTCTAGTCACCTCTACCAGCTTTTTCGCTAAAGGGGAAGGAGTACCGACAAAGAATGTTTCAGATGTATCACCGTGGTATCCATCCACAATTAGGGTGACATCAACGTTAATAATATCACCATCGCGCAGAATTTGCTTGGCATTGGGGATGCCGTGACAAACGACTTCGTTCACACTGGTGCAAATTGACTTAGGATAGCCCTTGTAGCCTAAAGGCGCACTTTTTGCACCGTGCGCCTGGGTCCAACGTTCGGCTTCATCATTCAACTCAAGAGTACTCACACCTGGTTTTACCATCGGTTCGAGGTGACGCAATAACTGGGCTGCTAAACGTCCAGCCTTACGCATTTTCTCTAGTTCTCTATTTGACAGAAGAACAATTGTTTTGCTGTTGTTCATGAAACTTTATTTAAAGCTTAGTATATAATAACCATCCTAAATCATTCGTGAAAGATAACAGACCCACGGGTTTGGTAAATTCTCACGAAAAGGCGATCGCCTTAATAAGCGATGATAGCAAGAAATCGTGATATTATACTTTCTTGTCCTTGGCAAAGTCTGATACTTTTAAGCTGAACATAGTTGAACATCACTGCACAACTCAGCTATGA
>JAWQFQ010000185.1:0-19221 GCA_035967975.1 Scytonema sp. PMC 1070.18 | reverse complement strand
ATGGGACGGCAGAAGCCCACTGTGACCGCTTGCGGCACTGTGGGTAGTTCACTAAATTACCAAATGATGCAAAGCCAAAATGGGTTTTACTGGCGTTTGGTGGAAGGCAATGGGTAATAGGCAATAGGCAATGGGCAATGGGTAATAGGCAATAGGCAATGGGCAATGGGCAATGGGGAATAGGCAATGGGCAATGGGCAATGGGTAATAGGGAATGGGCAATGGGGAGTAAATGTTGGGTGAGCGTTCCTCAACCCAACCTACATAATTTAATTGTTTGGGCTTAACCGACAAGTATTGGAACTGAATGACGACTTGGTAGAAAAACTTAGTACATTTACAAAAAAACACACTAACTTTATAGAAATAGTACACACTTAATCAAAAATACATAAACAAAGTATCAAATAATTTACTACCTTAGGGTGAGGAGAGTAAGTAAAGCCTGCGGTATAACCCTGCTTAGGGCGATCTGTGATTTCTCAAAGCAGCAGGTAAACAGTGTTTTTAATGGGTGCAGCTGTTGGATTGTTTATATTGTGTTCAACTTAGATACCAGTAGTTACTAGCTATGCTTAAAAAAATTTTTCTACCCACGCTTGTGATATCCAGCGCACTATTTGGCGCATTTCTGTTTCTCTTAGCCATACAGGGATCTAAGCCCGTAAAGATCCAGGTAGAGAGTCAAGAAGTTTTCTATGGAGAGCTCAAAGATATTGTTTCTCCTGCAACGGGAGCTACATTGAGTCTAGGATTGGGACTAGCAGGTGCATTAGTTGTGGGATTACAACAGTCGGTGCGTCAGTCGTCGGAATTAGAGAAGCAGTTGTCCGATCTCCAAAACGTAATTTCGGAGAAAGAGTCTCAGCTTGAGGCGCTTAAACTCTCACCATACAATCCTACGTTGGCTCAATTAACTTGGTTTTTGGAGGAAGACGACAATAAGCTGCAAACAATGACATCCAACGTCACTGATAAAGGACAGGGACAAAATTTGTCCACAGTTTCTACGAAAACAGAATTGCAAGAACTTACCGCGACTCAAGAAGAGGCTACTAAACCAATAGTAATTACTAGTACAGTCTATGAAACTAAACCCATAACAATGAATCAGCTATCTGTACAGACTGCTACTTCTATTCTTCCTTCCGCTCAATCAGTTCTTGGGTTGAGTCAGAAATATGGGAACAAAACATCAGTCGTTAAAGCTTAAGTAATAATAAGTCTCACCGCTGACAACCGGAGAGTACCGCAGAGCCTTCTCTCCATACCACAATAGACATAGTTCAACTTTATTTATTTGGAAGTCTCCTGTTAGCGTGAAGCTATGTCAGGAGCATCATCATGAAGGCTCTTTTCAAATTCACCATACACCTTCTAGCAGGAATCCACGCGATTCTATTACTTGGTGTTGGCTCAAGCGTACAACTGTTATACTTTAAGCGGTCAGCTATCAGCTTTCAGCCAAAAACTTATAGCTTATAGATTCTAGCTGAATCACTCATCTGCTGTTTTTTCCCGTGCAAAGTATACTATTAGCTTTTCACTGATTCAAGTTTGCTTTATAACAGTAACTAATATTATCTTGATTTTCTATCCAACCGATTGTTCCTTTGGAAAAATCATTTTGTCTTGATGTAGGAGTTCTAAAAAGGTCTATTGCTACCCAATCTGTATCTTTATTCCGGATAGTATTAACTGTACGATCTTAATTTAATTTCAAAATTAAGATTTGCCCTCCTTTAACCCTAGCAATTGGTTTATAGTTTTTATCAGGTTGAGGATAAATCTCATATTTTGTATCTTCAGAACCTTTGACTCTTCGGCAATCATCAGAAATAGTTGTTTTTTGATTATTTCTGTTGGGACTATAATCACAGTAATCTAATACCATTGTTTGTATGTAACCCAACTTACCAGATTCTGGGTCGAAAACTGCAATAAGTTGCAATCCTTTTCTCGGAGCTTCTCTTAAAAAAACTCGATTACCCTTGAGAATACTACCGATTTGTTGAGATGTAGTTATTCTTTGAATAAACAGAGGTGTATCAGTTGTCGTGACACGGCATTCCGATTTAGCAACTTGCTTTGTCATCGCTTTGACTTGAGCCAAAGATAAATGCAAAAAAATAGTAAAGAGGAAAATAGTTTTTGGGATTTTATGGTAATTCATAAACTTTATCTAAATAAAAGTTTGAATAATTTTGGATATTTTAATTTTTTTTATAAAAAAAAGCAATGTATAGCAATCTTAAATCATTTTGCTAATTGCTAATTGCTAATTGCTAATTGCTAATTGCTAATATAGGAATCCGGTTTGATTTCTGAATGAGTTCTAAGGCTTTAAGCATGCTTTATAAGCTTTTGAGTCCAGTATACGTTCAAAATTAAAATAGGAATCCTATAAGTACTTATGGATAAATATTTATATATTTTTTTAATCAATTAAAATCGATGTATCCTAGTAATATTGCCCATTGCCTATTGCCTGTTGCCCTTCTCAACTAGATAATTTATTTTGCACGACTACTTAGTAAAAGAGCAATTAGTCATTATTTGTATTATATTATACGCATTTTTTACTTGTATTTTTATCTATAAATGAGTATTATCTGTAACTTGTATTACTTAAATTGATAAGTTACCCTTAAGGGTACTTATTTCTATCCTTGTTGTGGTAAGAAAGCTTGAATTTTATTTTATGGGTCTTTAAAAGTCTTCGTCATAAAATAGAATTTTTTTCTTATGCCTGCTGCAATTCAACCTTCTACACACAAACCAACTCTACAATTTGGTGCTTACGGTCAAATTGTTAAAGAAATGCAAAAAGCTTTGAATCAACGGTTAGCTCAACTGGATACCGTATCCACATCTCCAATGTCAGTTTCTACAACAGGCTACTTTGACAAACAAACTCAAAATGCTGTCAAGTATTTGCAGTGTCTTGCTTACTTACCTATAGATGGGGTTGTGGGAGAAAAGACTTGGGCGTATTTGTGTCAAGGAACTGCTAGTTTACCAAAACTACATCTTGGAGATAGTGGACTTTTTGTCAAAGCCGTTCAGGAAGCCCTCGCATCTGGTGGTTACTACTACGGTACGATTGATGGTGTCTTTGGGATCAAAACAGAGGAAGCTGTTCAAGCTTTTCAGTCGGAACACTATTTAGTTTGTAATGGCATTATTGAGACACTGACTTGGAATGCGTTAAGCAAGTTTGAAGTTCACTCCTGCTACTGTAGCGTCAATGCCTTTGGGAAATAGGGGAAAAGGAATTGGCTATCAGCTCGAAAAGTTTTTAACTAGTACCGCTTCGCGAAAGTTAAAAGTCAAAAGTCACGCATTCAAAAGTATTGTAAATTAAAGCTTTCGTCTGTTTGAAATGGTTGGTTTATTTCTGCCACGATGTACTAGTACAGCGGGCGTGTAAATAAAGCTATCCTTTAAAAAAGGTAAAAAGCTGACAGCGTAAGCGTTATTTCTTTTTACTGTTGACTTTTTATTTTTGCCTTGTTGTACTAGTCTATCCTAATCGCGGAGAAACCCGGTATTTCAAAAATACCGGGTTTCTCGTATCTCACGCTCACAAATCAAATAGGATTGCTATAAGTAGTTCTAATCAACAGCTCATGTCCGGAAATCATTTGACACTAAATTTGGTGGAAGGTTCTGTCTCTTTTCGTTTTTCTCCTGAAGCAGCAGAAGAATTAAAACTAGCCCTTTCTCAATTGATGCAAAGTCTTAAAGCCGTCGCTGCTAAAACTTCTTCCGGTGGCGGTAAGCCCAGTCCCCAACCACCCATGGAATACCGTTACACTGGGGACGTGCTTCTAGAACTTTTTTGTAATCCCAATATCTGGTCTACTCCCTTCGCTGCTAAAGTTCTGCTGACTATTCGTGATGCTAGTATTCGCTTGACGACAGAGGCTGAATTAACTCGTATTGTTGAAGATGTGAACCAATATTTAGAAAAATAGGGGTGTAGGGGTGTAGGGGTGTGGGAGTATGCTCCTACATTCCGGGCTGATTATAAAATAATTACACCCGAATGCAGCTAAATTTCAAAAGCTAGGTCATTAACGGCTGCACAACGGGTGTATGTTAAAAAATTTCAGAGACAATCTTAGCAAAAAGATGCTCATAGTAACTACTTTTGAATTTCAGATTGGGAAGAGTTGATAAACGACAGATATTCCCCCTCTAAATTCGGCATACATCTCTTGCTATCAAAATATGCGAATTATATTCCCAATCCAAAATTGTATTTAAACAATGAATTAGTCGTTATCCCACTCTTCGCGACCAATCAGATCGGCGATGCGATCGCGCAACAAGAAATCACACTTTTCTAATTCGCACTCAATACAAACCCACTCTCTAGCTGGGATAAATTGGCAGAGGCTATAGATTGGCTGCTGTCTGCTCACCAGTCCCCTTTGTACCAGTCGGCGTGCTTCCTCTTGTATCACGTCTAAAGAGTAGTAGTTGATAGAACGCACCGTATTCACACTCATAGTTTTTTTTGCTCACAGATTAACACGTAAGTAGTGTTCCCAAAATTTTCGGGAAACGAACATTGCCAGAATAAACAAGACTAAACGCTACAGATTTGTAGTTTTGTATACGGAACTATTTTCATTTTGACGCTACATATCCTCAAATTATGTAAAGAAATGTTAAGTTTGTCAATTTTCTCTGACATTTATCTAAATTGACGTAAATACAAGGAATGTAGAGCCGTTGACAAACCCGATTTCTATAATTTCGAGACTTATGTGGTGCTTTTTTCAAATTGGCGGCTCTACCATTAGCTAGAGTTCGCCGAGCAAAAGTCTTTACATAACACGTTTGTTACATTCTAAACAAAGTTCGTAAGGCGCTGTCTTGGGCTGTTGGCATTTGTCCATAGGAAAAGATAGCAGGAATATGTGCTGGAAGCAGGGGTATAAACTGCTGCAAGACATAAGGGCTACCGTACAATACAAAACCTTGTAAATTACCATTCGTTAATAATTTCTTAAACAACTCTTCGGCTGCATTTGTCAGTTTTGCACTACCTCGAAACGGGTTTCCACGGATAAACATCTGTAGCAGGGTTGGGCTGTTTGTTTTTAAACTAGCAATACTTTGAGAATCGCTCTCAATGATTTCTGTTTTGTACCCCATCTGATTTGGTAGTACGATCGCTGGTGCCGTTTTGTTTAAAAAATCACTTAATAGTAGATGATCAACGACAATCAAATTCTGAGTCTCAAGATTTGAAGAATTATTAACTTTTATTGCATTGATGAGATTTTCTAATGCAGTAGCAGAACCGTGAATAATTTGGCTGTGTTGTAGGATTTCAGCAACAGTTTTGGAGGCTTCGGTGCGGGCTACTTGCTCAACAAAGCGAGTGGGATTAACTGGGTTGAGACAGACTTTTCCCTTAGCCAGCCAAATACGCTCCACAGACTCACGAATGCGCGTTGGAGAAATGCGACCGCTCTCCACCGCTTGACAAACTGCGTCTATAGCGGCTTCTGGATCGACTGTCATCAGCAAAATATCAGCACCAGCTTCCACAGCCATAACAGGGGCTTCCCTTGCGCCGTAGCGATCGGCGATCGCACCCATTACCAAAGCATCTGTTGTCACTAAGCCATTAAATCCCATAGTTTGGCGCAACTGACCTGTGAGAATTTTTTGGGATAGGGTTGCTGGTCGTTGAGCATCCCAACTAGGAATCAGCAGGTGGGCGCTCATTACTGAATCCACACCCGCTGCGATCGCCGCTTCAAAAGGAGGTAATTCCACTTCCAAGAGTCGGTCTTCAGAGTGAGGGATAACAGGAAGTTCCAGATGAGAATCAATTGCGGTGTCACCATGTCCGGGAAAGTGTTTTGCTGTTGTCAGGACGGGATGATTTTTTGCTCCACGAATAAAGGCGCAAGCGAGTTGACTGACTTCTTGTGTGGTTTCGCCAAACGCTCGAACGTTAATAACGGGGTTATCTGGATTGTTATTCACATCCAGAATGGGAGCGAGTACCCAATTAATACCGATCTCAAGTGCTTCAATGGCGGTAATGGCTCCCATTTGTTCTGCATAATACAAACCCAGCTTTTGGTCTTTGCGAAAAATGGTACTGAGCGCCATTGGTGGTGGAAACCAAGTTGCTCCGGTGAAGCGCTGTCCGACCCCTTCTTCAATGTCCGCCGCAATCAGTAGGGGAATTTTTGCCCAATTTTGGAGCTGATTGGTTCTAATCGCCAGTTCCCCAGCACTAGCCCCAACTAAAATCACCCCTGAAACACCCAAATCTTGAATCCAATGTTGGAGTGTTACGGCTGGTGGTTCCCAAGCCGGATACTGAATTTGGTGGTCAAACAGGAAGCCAGAGGCGCGAACTACCACCATCTGAGCAACTTGTTCGGCTAGAGAAAGTTTGTCTATATCGGGCAGCATATAAATTTTAGAGTTGAAATTCTAGATTTTGGTACCGTAACACAAACAACTTTGAAGTGTTTCTACAAAACAGAATACTCAGCTGCCCGAGATCGAATTTTAGTCTAAGCATATTTAAACAGACGCGATGCGATCGCGTCTGTAAAGTCCGTGGCTGACGTACTTGAATTAATTGTTCTTTACGTTACTTAATATTCTGGTAAATATTCTTCATCTTCCTCATTTTCTTCAGCCAGATTTTTTGGTTGACGTTCTCTTTCCAACTGGTTTAACAGTGAGAGTACCTTACTACCACGTTCAATGGAACGGTCTTCAATAAAAACCACTTCTGGTGTGCGACGCAGGCGTACCCGCGCACCAAGTTCGCTACGGACATAACCTGTCGCCGACTTTAAACCTGCCATTGTTTCTGCCTTGGCGTCTTCAGTACCATATATACTGACGTAAATCTTGGCGTGTTGTAGGTCACCAGAAACATCAACGTCAGTCACACTCACCATTCCTGTTCCTACACGGTCATCTTTAATCCCGTTAAGCAACATTTGGCTAACTTCCCGTTTTATTAATTCCGCAACGCGAGAAACGCGGCGATTTGTAGCCATAACAATCTGTCTCCTCACAAGAGGTTGTGTTATTTCAAATTCCCATACCCATCAGAGTATAGGGTTTTATGTTGAGCTTACTTTTTCAAGCTGTCTCATTTATCTTTAAGTAAAAGTTTTGCTTCTTGATGAAAAAAAGCAATCAACACAACATAATGTAGCTAAGCTAGCCTAACATCTCTAATATCCTGCATTAGGAATGCCTAGCTACCGTTATCAATATTTTACCTACTTGCAAAAAGCCTTTCCAGCTTTCATCAAAACAGCACTACTGAAACTGGGTTTAAACCCAGCATAGCACGTAGGGTGAGAGTCACAAAGACAAAAGCACCAATAAACAATCCCACTATGGCAATTAGAGTGACTGGACGTTTAAACAATGGTAACACCGGGGCAAATGCGTTTAACACCACGCCCAAGAGAATGGTAACTAAGTAGCGGGGATATCTAAAAACGTTTTCCCAAAATCCTTTAAACATTTGGATTTAAATGACCTATATTTGTAGACTTGAGTTGCAACCAACTAAACTGCGTCGGGTTTCCGCAGCCAGTAAGTTGCAGGGGTTACCCCCGTTAAAGCAACTAGCATTTTTCCTTATTGTAATCTATAGTTCAGCTTTCAAGAAACACAGAGGTGTAGGGGGTTAAGTGTGGGGTTTAGGGGAAAAGGTGCGCCCCTTACGGTTGTGTATGGACTTCAATAAATTTCTTCCTCACCACACCCTACACCCCACACCCTGAATTTCTGATTTGTGAGAAATCCGGGATTCCCCTGTTCCCTGTTCCCTGTTCCCTTTTTTTTATAGATTTTTATTTGCCCAAGCAATGAATCTATCTAAACTATACACTGCTAATAAATTGTGATTGTCTGTGACTCTTTCTTTGAGCCAATCAATAGCTCCTTCCCTCATTCCTTCACCACCAAGAACGATAATAGTTGGTGCTGGGTATGAATATTGTATATTAAGGTTCAAATAAGGAAATTTTTCATCAACCGAACCACCGCTTTCCTGCCATTTACATTCGATAATTAAACCGGATGAGAGGGCTGGTAAACCAACAATATAAAAATCTACATAAATATCAGTTTGATAAATACCAGTTCCTATATAAACTTGCTTTGCATAACGCTTTGGTAAAAAAATTGAATTCAAAAGAAATTCTCTTTTCACCTTTTTAGAGAGTTGGGAACTCACCTGAAAATAGTTATATGCCCTTAATATCGTTTCTACTTGACTTTCTAAAATTCCACCAGATTTGTTTGCCCTTGCTCCTTGAGTCCTTGCCATGTTGAATCCCTCGACAAAAAGCCCCTAAATTCTAGGATTCCACAGATAGGTGTGCAACGGGTAAGATACTTAACATGAATTTTTGATTTTGGAAGTGCGATCGCAAAATTTCTCTCCTCTGATAGTACAAAAGTATTGTAATAATGGGAATTACGCAATAATCTAATACGGTTCAGTTAAGAGTTGCGTGAAGTCCAGAAACCCGGTAACTCCTGCGAAACCGGGTTTCTATACCTGGAAATTGTTACAAATCAAATGGGATTGCTATATAATCCAATACGGTTTAGTTAAGCCATAAAGTCGCCAAAATGAAAATGTATACCAAAAGCTGGAAGTTTAGCAAATGAACCCGAACGATTTTTTGAAAATTTTAGCGGTAAAAAACTCTTGAGATATACGTCATTTTTCTTTCCATCATTGGTTACAAGGGTTGATTGATATACTTTACAGCTTAAGTGAACCGTACTGATTTATGATTAGCCTATAAAATAGACAGGATAAAGCCAACTTAAAGTTAAATAATACTACGTTCTTGCAATAACAAGTACCTGTAACTTTAGCCCACCTGGATTTCTGTGTTTCCGTTACGAATAGCCCATGCTAGTTCTAGCAGTTGAGTCCAACGCTTTTGTAGCTGTTTGGGGGTACATTTGATGGCTTTGGCGATCGCTTGGTCATTGTATTTTGCTGCTTTAAGTTGCAATATTTGTCGTTGCTGTTCGGACAATTGATTCAAAAAGATTTCCCACTGTTGAGAGGATAGACCTAACTTTTGTTCCAAACCAGCACCCAACCATTGATGTACCAATTGCCATTGGTGTTGTTTAGCGAATTTTTCGACATGGTATTTAAAGCGCTGTTGTAGGTAGTCCCGTTGGCGGCTAGTAATACCGAGAATTTGGTCAATTTCTGGAGCTGAGAAATCTTGAAGTTTTAAGGCTAAGTAATCCACACAGTCAGATTGACCTTGAGCTTCCAAGTATTTCACCAATTCTTTGATGACGCGATCGCGTTCGCAATCTTCAGCTAGGTCAAAGGCTGGTTGCGAAATCATTTGAGAGCGTACTTGTTGAACTGCGGAATTGCGCTGGTAAGATTCAGCGTCTTCAGTTTTAGCAGATTCAACCGCCTTTTCAATATCAACTGTTGTTTCTTGGGGTTGACGGCGGGCGAAACCTTGGGCGCGTAGTATAACCAACTGTTGATTAGTACCACCTGGTAAATTGATACGGCGTTTGGCATATTGTTCGGAAAAAGCCATATATTCTGCTAGTTCCAACTGAGTGCGAGGGGTGTAGTCTTCGGGGAGTTCGTTCTCCCGTCGGAAAGCCTTAATAGCTTCTAAATAAAATACTTGCAAAAAATCTTCAATAAGATTGTAACGAGCCTCAAATTTCAACTCAGCGCCTGCTGAGGAAATATGGCGGTAAACAATAGCACCCAGTTGACTGTGTAATTCGACACGACCTTTTTTTGAACCTAATTGATAGTAATGCAAGCATTTGTGCAAGCGATGTTTAGCTAAGGTTATTAACCAAGATTTAATTTGCCCGGAAGATTTAATCCGAGAACTCTTTTCGCAAATGCGCTCTACCTCTCTGGCTATACGCTGTGCTACAGCCTGCGTACATTCAGATGATGCTTTCACCTGATTTTGCAATTCTTTACACAATAGTTGCACTAGACCATCAATATTGATAGTTTGCACTTGTTCGCCAGAGATTTGGTGGCTGAGGTTGTGTGTTGGCGTGGGTAGATTCGCGAGGTTAGCTTTCATAGTTTTTCTGGGAGTGGTATAGCACCGTAACGGCAAAGTAACAAACGGTACTGCTAGACAAGACTCGATTGGCAGACTCTCACTTAGTCTTCATCAATCCGGAGTCACCGTCAGCACTACTTACATATATGACTGTAAAAAATCCGAGAAAGTTACAGGGTGTTTATTGTGTCGGTTTTTTCAAGAGCCACCACTTAAGGGTCAATATCCGGTTATCCATTATGACCTATGAATTCACTCAAAGTCTTAGCTCGTAGGAGTTTCAACAAATCTTATTTTTACCCGCTCCCAGCCTAGCAGGTATGACAATCCTAAAACTGGAGAATTAAACTCTTTGTTTCCGAAATTGGTAGATGAAGTGGTGATGTGTAAATTCTATACCATTGTTACCACTTTTTCCCAACCCAAACCTTGTCGTGTTACCATTGGCGTTTCCCCTGTCAAGTCTAAAATGGTAGAAACTTCATAGCTTGGTTCCTCATCAGTATCCACGATCACATCTACCAACTTATCTAAGAGGTCAAATAGCTCTACCTTTGACAGGTTCAGTTCTAGTTTTGCCCCAAAAAACTCATCCTCTGCTTTATCATCCACCGGCACGTGTGCTGAAGTCGAAATAATCGGATTTTCTAATGCATTCAACAACGCCAAACACACATTGTGATTCGGAACTCTAATTCCTGTCGTTTTCCGTTTGGGATTTTGCACCAGTCGCGGTACCAATTTAGTCGCAGGTAGTAAAAACGTGTAAGGTCCAGGAATGAGGCGTTTCATGATCCGATAGGCTGTATCACTTACAAAAGCATACGTCGCTACGTTTGAAAGCGAAGGACATAAAAATGTCAGTGGTTTGTCGTTTGCTAATTCTTTGATTTTTCGCACGCGCTCGACCGCTGATTTGGCGTTTAAATCACAACCGATCGCATAAACTGTGTCGGTGGGATAAAGCATCACTGCGCCATTTCGTAGTTCTGCTTGTATCTCCTCTATTCGGCGGATTTGAGGATTATCAGGATGGACTTGAAAAATTTTTGCCATAGTAGATGGTGGATAGTGGTTAGTAGATAGTGGTTAGTGGATAGTGGTTAGTAGTTAAGCGCAACCAACAACTAACAACTAACAACTAACAACCAACAACTAACATTCATTATGACTAAAGTCGTTTATCTTCAATGTCCGACGGGAATTTCTGGCGATATGTGCCTGAGTGCTTTGGTCAGTTTGGGGGTTCCTGTAGAGTATTTGATTGAGAAGTTGAACAGGTTGGGAATTGAGCATGAGTACCAATTAAAGACACAACTGGTTCACTGTCACGGTCAGCAGGCTACTAAAGTTGATGTGGACTTACTGAAAGACCATCACCACGATCGCGAACACAACCATCATCACGGGCGTCATTTACCGGAAATTGAGCGGATGATTGTTGGGGCTGGGTTACCATCACGCGCAGAAGCTTGGAGTTTGGCAGTGTTCCGACAGTTAGCGATCGCAGAAGGGGCGGTACATGGTGTTCCTCCAGAGAAAGTCCATTTTCACGAAGTAGGAGCTGTGGACGCAATTGTCGATATTGTCGGTACTTGCTTGGGGCTGGATTGGTTGGGAATTGAGAGTAACGACAAACAACTACCGTTACTATACTGCTCTCCCTTCCCAACAGGTGGGGGAACTGTACGAGCCTCACACGGAGAGATGACTGTACCTGTACCAGCCGTCTTGAAATTGTGGGAAATGCGCGGTTGTCCAGTATATAGTAACGGCATTGAAAGGGAGCTAGTTACACCAACTGGCGCTGCAATTGCCACAACCTTGACGACAGAGTTTGGTTCTCCACCCTCCATGACCATCAAACAAGTGGGTCTGGGAGCGGGTTCCATTGATTTGCCCATCCCCAATATACTGCGTTTGTGGTTGGGTGAATCAACGGATATAGTATCTATTACAGCTAGTACAAAATCTGTGGCGAGTGATACCGGTTCAATGTTAGAAACTATCTCAGTTCTGGAAACTCAGATTGATGACTTGAATCCGCAAGCCATAGGTTATGTCTTCGAGGCGTTGTTTGCTGCGGGTGCGGTGGATGTCTTCACCCAATCTATAGGAATGAAAAAGTCTCGCCCAGGAATTTTACTGACAGTTATCTGTCATCCAGAAAATTTATCGAATTGTGAAGCTGTTTTATTTCGCGAAACCACAACTTTGGGAATTCGCCGTTCTACTCAGCAACGGGCTATCCTCCAACGGGAAATTCAACAGATAAACACACAATATGGTGTAGTGCGTGTTAAAGTTGCATGGATGGGAAATGGGAAAGACAAGGCGATCGCTAATGTGCAACCAGAATATGAAGATTGTGCAGATTTAGCACGAAAACACAATCTTCCTTGGCGGGAAGTCCATCAACTCGCACTCAATACTTGGTATATGCAACAAGTTGAATAACTACCGTAGAGCACTAGGGACTTCCAACAAATAAACTCGACCTTTTGTGGTGCGGGCGTCTCGCCCGCCTCGCCTCGTTCACGAGCGAGGACGCCCGTACCACAATAAATTAGTAAGAGAATATAGTGAAACTCTAGTTCGGTTTGCAAAGGATGAGGAATCATGACTGAAAATATTGAACAACCTTCTAGTAACATTTATCAAAATATAGATCCACGTAATGTCGGTATTTACACTGCTGCTGATGCAGCACGTTATCTACGTGTTCCGTACACAACCGTACGTTCTTGGGTTTTCGGTTCCAAATATCATACTAAGATAGGTAGCAAGAGATTTGAACCAGTTATCAAAATTCCAGACACAAAAACAAAATTAATGTCTTTTACAAACTTAGTCGAATTGCACACGCTGAACGCTTTTCGACGAGTGCATCAGTTGACTTTAGATAAAGTTAGGCAAGGAATTGAGTATCTTCAGCATACGTACAAAATGGAACATCCTCTTGCTTATCAGAAACTTTACACAGACGGTGCTGACTTATTTATTGAGCAATTTGGAAAGTTTGTGAATGCATCTCAGTGCGGACAATTAGTTATGAAAGAAATTATACAGATTTACTTAAAGCGGATTGAGTGGGACAATCAATGTTTGCCTGCAAAACTATATCCATTTACTCGCCCACAAGAGTCTGAACTACCAAGGCTGATTGTTATAGACCCTTTTGTATCTTTCGGTCAACCTGTCTTATCTGGAACTGGAATACCAACAAAAATTATCGCCGAAAGATATTCATCTGGAGAATCTATTAATCATTTAGCACATGACTATAACTGTGAAACTCTTCTAGTAGAAGAGGCAATTCGATATGAATTAGCATCAGTAGCATGAACGATAGTGACATCATTTTCTTTATTGACCGTTCTCTAGGGCGGACTCATGTTGCCAATGCTCTTAAAAGTATTGGAGAAAAAGTAGAAATACATGATGAGCATTTTCATCAATCAGAACGTGATGTTATTTGGTTACCAGAAGTATCTAGGCGAGGATGGATTATTTTAACTGCAGATAAAAACATTGGTCGCAATCAATTGGAAGTTCAAGCCGTTAAATCGTCATTTGCACGGGTTTTTACTTTGATATCAAAAAACTTATCTGGTTCAGAGATGGGAGACATATTTGTTCAAGCAATTTACTCTATAAAAGCTATAGTTAAAAATTCCTCAGCACCATTCATAGCAAGAGTCTACAAGGATGGTAGTGTCAAAATATGGAAGGATTATAAGAACTCATGAGCAAAACGCAAAAAGTAGGGGCGAACAACCGTACCCTCTCCAAAGGATCCGCCAACACCCCCACAAATATTTGATGTATCGTGAAATTTTAGAGAATTGGTCTTACTAGCATTCTCATAAGGGGTTCCAAAGAAAAACGTCTTCAAAAACTTCTTGTGGTACGGGCGTCCTCGCCCGTAAACAAGCCACAAGAGGTTGAATTTATTTCTTGGAAATCTCTGAGTTTATATCGTTTCTAGTAATTGACCAAATCTCTGCTTCTACCTCCTTAGTTGATAGCTTGTCTGAAGGTTCTGTTGACAGCGTCACCTGCATCTTCAGCTGTGCGCTGAGCGTTTCTTGTGACATCCTCAGCAGCACGCTTAGCATTTTTTCCTAAATCGCTAGCAGTATCGCTGGCGTTTTCTTGGATATTCCTAATCCCTCGCTTAGTTCCTTCAACAAAATCAGCAGCGTTACCTTGAACTTCATCTGCTGTTTTTTGAGCACCGTACTGTACGTTGTTACCTAAATCACCAATATTCTCGTCTTTCCTATTTAGGATACGACGAGTTATATCACCAAGATCACTTGATTGGCTGTTAATATTCTGTTCAGCATTTTCCTTCAGAGCTTCGGCTTTAGCTCTGACGTTAGCATTTTGAGTTCTGGGATCTACATCACTGAAGTTATTCATCCCACCTTCAACAGGAGAAAGTTGTCTATCTCCCTTTGGAACGTACACTTCAGCGTTAGGTCTTGCGTTTTGCTCTCCAACGGTCTGGCGAGGTGCTTGTGCTGCTATTGAACCATTGCAAGCTTGTGTAAAAAACAGGATAAATCCTGCGAACAAAGTTGTTAACGTTTTCAGAGGTCGAAGGTTTTTCAACATAGCAACGACTCTTCTCATAGTACTACTCCTTACTTTTGTTGAACCAAGTTTAACGTTAATCAGAAACTGAAGTATTTGCTCTCTACCTTTTAATTGATTTCATTTCTAAAATCAAAAAAGACTTCCTATTTACCGAATGCTGGATTTGCTTGCAATTCAGGTCTAGTATTTGCTTCGTTAGCCTTATCTCCTAAGAAACCGGAAGCGTCTTCAAAAGCTTTTCCAGCAGTATCAAGTCTGTCTTGAATACGCTCAATAGGATTTGATTCGCGTTGAATCAAACCACCTGCTTCAGGCTTCTCTATGTTTTTCTCAGTCTTGATAGGCAATTGTGCTTCCTTATAAATCCGACCTTGTGGTGTTTCAGCGCCAGGGTAAAGTTTCACTTCGCTATTAACAGCGGTAGCAATGAGTGAGTCTAGCTGCAAGCTAGCGCGATCGCTCCCGGACTCGGACATTTTTAAATCGGTATAGTTGTCTCCTCCAGCTTTATAAGGATTGTTCGCACCACCAGCTTGTACAGGAGGATTATTTGGGTTTGCACCCTGAGAATATCCTGAACTACAAGCAGTAGTTACTATCAACAATAGACCAGCCAAAAAGATAGTAACTGTTTGGCGTAGTCGCAGTTTTTTAAGAAAAGCGGTTAATGTGTTCACCTATTCCTCCTTTCATTTTCAAACAAGCATAAATAAATAGCGTCCAGCAATTCTTTTTGCTGAACCCTTTGACTTTTCGCTTGCTCGAATTCACGGTTTTTAACCAACAGTTACCAAGATTACAGATAAAAAAGCAAACTTTACATCTAGCGAAGGTCACATTTGTTTTATCGCCATCTTGCTCTTGTTCTCTAACTTTAGTAAGATATAAGCTCCTCTCGCAGTCCTAAATGAAATGGAAAATTTTTGTGAGGACCGCTAAGAGCTAATAGTTAATAGCTATTAGCTAATGGTATGAAAGAAATGAGCAACTAACATTTTTGACGCATGATTTAGGATTGCTATATAATTAAATATTATTTCGCTTGCGTAAATTTTAAATTCGCTTTTTTGTTATATGAATATTTAGTTATTTATTATACTTAGCTTTATGCTGTAACGTATGTATGGCATCTAATATCTACTATATTTATAGTAATTATAAATAAAAGTTAAAATTTGTGTGAAGACCGCTAATAGCTAGTTTTTAATAGTAAAAAATCAATGAACCATTAGCACTTAGCAATTAGCACTTAGCAATTAGCACTTAGCAACTAAATAAAAAAATGATTTAAGATTGCTATATGAGAAATGATTAGTTAAAGAACTAAAAATGAGGAAGCAAATTTTACGCTGGTTAATTTTGGGTGGAACGTTGTTTTTTTTGATAAAAGCAATTAAGAGCCATTGGCAAGGAATTGCTAGTATCCGTATTGATGGTGTAGGATGGTCGATTCTGGTGATTGCAACAGGTGTCACTTTACTGGCGCACATTTGCGCTGGTTGGGTGTGGACTTGGGTTCTCCAAGATTTAAATCAACCGATAAACGCTTCTGAGTTTATTCAAGTTTATTTGAAAACAAATATTGCTAAGTATTTACCTGGTAATGTCTGGCACTATTACGGACGAATTATGGCAGCAAAAAATGCAGACATTTCTACTGGCGTAGCTACCCTCAGTGTATTACTAGAACCACTCATTATGGCATCTGCTGCTTTAATTATTGCTCTAGTTGGCATCCAATTTCTACCAGAAAACAATTCTATTGTCTTGCGAATAGCAGAACTTTTGGGGTTGGTGGGGGTCTTTTGCGTTCTTCATCCTAGGTTTTTGAACTTAGGAATTAAAAAATTGCAAAGCTTAAAGCTGAAAAAGTCTCCTTCTACCAATACAATGAACTCGGTCATCAGTCTGAAACAATATCCCTTGCGACCTTTGTTAGGCGAGTTGAGTTTTTTGGGATTGCGGAATACAGGGTTTATATTAACTCTATTTGCTTTAAGTCCTTTGAGTTTAAGCCAAATTCCCCTATTGTTGGCTGCTTTTAGCTTTGCTTGGTTGCTAGGGTTGGTCGTTCCCGGTGCGCCCGGAGGTTTGGGTGTATTTGAAGCAACGGCGATCGCACTGTTACAAAATTATTTCCCCTCAGCAGCTGTGATTGCGGCGATCGCATTGTATCGTTTGATTAGTATTTTTGCTGAAACTGCGGGTGCTACCTTTGCTTGGCTTGATGAACGCTTTTGTCAGTCCCAACGATTGAGTTAAATTCACAATCTTCTGACTCTCTGCACTTTTTCCTTATTTCTTTCCATGTACCTTTAATTGAGAAAACACGTGATAATCTTCTAGATTCTCCTGAAGTTCAGAAGCTTGCTTGGGCTCTTTAAGCTTAACCAAGTTATATTCAACGTTTTCTGCATAGATTGTAAACGTGATATTAAAAATTTCTATAAAATAAATTAACCATTTACAGTCTTCTTCTGAATAGTTGTTGTAATAACGAATTATATGAGCTATGCGGCTTTCCAAATGATTGCGAGAGTTTTTAGAAATAAGAATAATTTTGAGTAGGACAATGACTAGAGTGAGAGGATGACCTTGAGACAGTAATAAAACAAATAATGACGAAGGCTCGCTTCCATTCTCTATCGTCAAATAATCAATCACTTTGTTACAAGTTCTTAATACTAAATCTTTGTTAATGACCTCTTCATCTTGTTCTATCTTCCAAGCATTGAGTTTTTCTGACAACTGCTGCTTCAAAGTTGCTACAAATTTTGGTTGTTGTACGGAAAAAATGAGGTATTTTTGCAGACTTTCTTTAAATTCTTTTAGGGTTAAGTGTTGAGTTTGTTTAACAAAGATATTTGCTATATTGTCATAACTAAATATCCCCTTCTTAACTACAATTGCTTTAATTAAATTTAAAGCATTATCACCTAGTATACTTGGATTTTTGTAGCGATTCTTGCTAGAAGCCATAGACTGAGAACGAGCAATATACATCGCTAAGTCAAACTTAAATTTATCTTTTAGCTGTCTAGCCAACTTGATGGAAGCTTGTTGTTCTTCTCGTGAATTATTACTATCTAAAGATTGAGCAATTAATAAATAAGAAGAATAGCGTTTCACCCAATTTGTGTTTGTTTGCTCTTCATAATTTCTGAAAGCAAATAACTTAAGTTGTTCGTAATCTTCACTATTAACGAACTTTTCTAACCATCCTTTATAAATATTAATTCTTGAAGAATAAGAAGAATTTATCAAAGCTTTAGATTGAGTTAGTAAATTAACTAATTCCTGAATATACTTATGTTTTCTGTTAGTTTCCCAGTTATTAATTAGTATATAACAGCAACGTTTAATTGTATGATGAAAGTCTTCTTCTTTACCTTCTAAAAAAAATGAGTATATCTTAGTTAGGGAATTAGAACTCCCTACATCTGAAAAATCTGAAAAATCCAGAAATAGTCGTTTAAATTCTCGTAAAACATCATCTGGTTCCCATTTTTTAGCAATTTCAATAAAAAATTTATAAATCTCCTCCTGTGCAATTTCCAAGTCCAAACGTTTGTTTTCTGAATCAAAAAGATGCTGATTACCTCTAGTACTTGTCAAGCTATTTGTGGTCATTATGGTTCTCAAGACCAAGTAATATCCAGTTTATATTCCAAGTTCTTATCAGCTTAACGTTGGTTAAGTAAAAGTATCAATCAGTTCTTCAAAAATTCAGTATTTCTTTAGGAAAAATTTAATAAGCCTCTGAAGAAATACAGGGGGTGTAGGCTCCATGAGCGATTAGGAACTTCCAAAAAATAAATTATCTATCTTGTGGGGTGGGCGTCCTCGCCCGCCTTCGCTCAATGACGTCTGAGACAGACGTACCACAAGAGATTTTAGACCCGCCTGCACTCAATTGAGGGCGAGACACCCGTTCCACAAGAGATTTTAGGCAAAGTTTCTAATGATGGGGGTGGAGGGACTTGAACCCTCACGACCTTTTACGGTCAACGGATTTTCATCCTCCTGCAGCTTTCGCTACTGCTTCTTTGAATGAATTCACTCAAAAAGGCTTTGAGAATTGGACTCTCCCTTTACCCTCGACTTCACGTTAGGGTAGCTCCCGTCGGGTCTCTGCACCTTCCTACCTAGCTATCAGCTATCAGTCATGAGCTTTCGGCTTGATGTGCTACGACAACACTACTTTACAAGCTGAATGCTGAATGCTGACTTCTTACGGCTACTCGGCTTGGCTCAGGATTGCCATGTCTGATACCAGATTTAGGTTTCCCTGAATTTGAGAGCGGTCACTTGAAAGATTTCTCTATCAAGGCTCAGTTTTCTAAGTCCGTAGCGTCTACCATTCCGCCACACCCCCTGATAGTTTCAGGAGTTAGTGATTTTGTAGTGGTTGCGAAAACCACCTTATCTATTTGAGCATTACTTTTGCATTTTGTCCAATAAAAATCAAAAATTTTTTCCCAATCTTTGATTAGGATCTCCCCACACCCCTACACCCCTACAC